>JAEYVB010000284.1 GCA_023429345.1 Planctomycetota bacterium | reverse complement strand
TCCGCCGACTCCGCCAGGTACTTCCGCTCGGTGGCGGCGTACTCTCGGACGATCCGCGACTCCAGATCGTCGGCCGGATCGGTATCCTGCAGTCGGTACAGCGAGAGCCGGTCCGCCATCGCGACGTTCGAACGGACGACCGCCGCCGGGTCCCGGCTGATATGCACGAACTTGACTCCCTCCGGCCCGAACAGGCGGAGCAGTTCCCGAACCCGCGCCGTGTGGCTGGGCGTTTTCAGCAGGATCACCCGCGGACCGGCGAGCCGCCCCACCTTCCAGCAGAAGGCCCACTGCGCAAACCGCCACCGCCCAAGCTCGCGCTCGCTCAGGGCCGTGAGGTCGTGGAAACGGTCGTAATGCCTGTGCATCCGCGGCAGAACGAACCGTCCCGGCAGGCTCGACGCGAGCGCCCCGTTCGAAAGGGCAAAGTCGTCCTCGGCCGGCCACTCCGGCCCGATCGCCACATCGTCCTGAGGGCGCTTCGCCGACACGAACGGGATCAGGAACGCGCGCAAGAACGCCCAGCTCAGCACGAACCCCTGCGGCGCGAGCGTCTCGCACCAGCGCGGCGTCCGGAAGTTCGGGTCGCACGAGAGCAGGTAATGGAGGTGGGTCGTCCCGCTCCGGAAATATCCCAGCACCACCACAACCCCCGGCGGGTGGTCCAGCCGCGTGCCCGTCGCCCGCGCCCGCGCCCGGAGCACGGGAGCGAGCACCAGCCGCTCCGGCAGCGTCGCGGCGGTGCCGATCGCGGACGTAAATAGGTTGGCCGCCAAGCGGAGCCAGTAGCGGGGCGGGATCCACGCCCGCGGCGAGAGCAGCAGCCGCGCCCACACGTCCAGGGGCGCAAAGGCCATGAAGTGCGGCGAGGGCAGGGCGATGGGGGCTCGGCGCCGGGTCATGCGGGGGCCCAGTGTAGGAAAGACGGTCGCTCTGCCCCGCCCGGCCCCCCGACCGCCAACCCCGGCCGAGAAACCCACGTACCCTCTGCCGATGCCCCGCAGCAGCGTTGATGAGTCCGTCGAACGTGTGGTCGTGGAGGGATTTGCCTTCCCGCTCGGCGTCTACCCCGTCGAGCCCATGACGCCGCGCCCGGGGTTCCGCTCCGATTTCGAGCCCGCCGATGGGGGCGAGGACGACGGTCAATGGGAGGCCTGGCCCGACCGCTACGTCTACGAGATCGTCATCAGCGCCGATCGGCTGGAGCCGCTGGTCCGATCCCTGCTGGCCCTGATGCCGGGCCGGATCTACCCCATCCTGGATGTCCTCGGCCGCGACGCCTTCCGCGAGGTCGACCCTTACATCTCGTACGACCTCATGGGGATCGACCGCCTCATGGACGCCCTCCGCCGGTACCGGGCGTTCTTCTTCGAGGACGGCCTCTGCGGCTTCGGAGTCATGGCCGACGAGCCCTTCCTCTATATTTTTGTGGACGAGCACAAAATAATCACGATCCGCGTCGAGCCGCACCTCAAGGACAAGATCGAGAAGGTCCTCGCCGCCTTCGATCTCGAACCGGTCGAGGAGCCGGCCGGGGCCGACGCCGCCGCCCACGAGCACCGGAGCGTCCTCTCAATCAGCGACGACCGCCCCGACCTCCTCGATGAGGACGAGATCACCGAAGTGCTCCGTGAGGAGTGGAAGCTCGTCCTGAACGTCGATCCCGACACCAACGTGGACGATGAGGGGAACGACCTCGGGATCACCGGTTGGCGGTGCATCCTCCGCTGCGCCGAGGATGCCGCGGCCCCCGCCCGCTACGCCGACATCGTCATGACCGCGCGCAACCTGCGGCGGGCTGAGGAGTTAGCTCAGGACGCGATCGACGATCTGCGCCAGGGCCAGGAGCTGGACGAGATCGTCCCCGTCGCCTGTGACCGCGTTGATCGGGAGACGTTCGCACAGTGGCTACTGTCGACTACTCCCGAAGTGAAGCCCGGTCCCGACGAAGAGCGGATCATCTGGAGCCGGTGGATCGAATAGCAGCGCGGGTCGGCGCACGGATGAGGCCGATCCGCGGCCGGCCGCGCCATTGGGCCGGACCGCCCCGCCCTCCCGAGCACCCGCGCGGACGGGTCGCTCCCACAAACAGGCACCAACCGGGGGCCCGCGATGGATGCGGTGCCCCCGGGCAACCACGTCGGCGGGAGTTCGACGCAGCCAGGAACGCCCCACGGAACCCGCGGCCACCACCGCTCCCCGTTTGCGTTCCACAAACCGCGTCTGTATCTTGCCGCCGCATAAGGACCACGGCCCGCACCCACGCGGGGTACGGGACCTGAGCGCCGCGGGCCCGTGGGCCGCGCGGCAAACGGTTGGGTTGCCGGGCCTCGCCCAGCACCCTCCGCCACGGAATCTTTCTCGGCCCGGTTTTGGAGAACGCAATGGCCATTTGCAGGAAGTTGCCCGTCATGCCCCTCACCGCCGCGGCTTTCGCGGTAACCGCCACGCTCGCGATCGCCCAGGTCGCCGGCCAGCCCGAGGCGGCCGCGCCCGCCGCGCAGCCGGCCGCAACGAGCGCCGCGAAGGCGGCGATCGATAAGGCAGAAAAACTCCTCACCGAGGGGCGTGCGGTCGCGGCCCGCGAGACGATCGTCCGCGCGTTCCAGAACGCCGACGCGATCTCCGCCGCCGATCCGCTCCGCCGCGAGGCGATGGAACTCCTGGCCCGCGCCGGCGATCAGCTCAAGCGGATGGGCGCCGGAGAGCTCAGCCTGCAGAAGGCCGAGTTGGCCCTGCAGGACGGCGATATCCGCATGGCCGAGCGGCACGTGCAGGCCGTCCTGAAGAGCGCGACCAATGACGAGACACAGGCAGCCAGCGCCCGCACGCTGATGGCCCGGATCGACACCCGCCGCGGCGAGCTTTCCGCCATCGTCCCCGACGCCCTCGCCCAGGCCGAGCGTGATTTCCTCGCCGGCCGCTACGAGGCCGCCAAGAACGGGCTCGAGCTCGTGGACCGCTCCGGCGTCAAGCTGACGGCAGCGCAGCAGGCGACCCTTGACGGGTACCAGCTGAGGATCGTGCAGCTCGCCGACACCACCCCCGGCCTCTTCGGCCACACCGCGACGCTCGGGGTGATGCAGCCCGGCGTCGTGCGTCGCCAGGGCAACGAGCAGCCCGAGAACCCGCCGCCCGCAGAACCCCAGCCGATTGAGCTGCCCCCCGCGCCCGCGGCCGAGCCCTCCCAGCCCAGCGGCGACGAACTCATCCGTCAGGCCCGCATGACCGAGGCCCGCAGCCTCCTTGCGCAGGCCGACCAGGATTTCGACAACCGCAACCTTGTCCTCGCCCGCTCCCGCTACGAGACGATCCGCGCCCAGTACAGCGATGTCCTTACGCCCGGTGAGCTCCAGCACATCAACGACCGGCTCGCTCAGGCCGGCGTCCGCGCCGGCGGCGGCCAGCCCCCCAGCCCCGAGCAGGAGCTCGTCGACCGCCAGGTCGCCAAGCAGCAGGCGATGGCCCAGTTCGACAACTACATGTCGCTCGCCCAGGCCGCCCTGGATTCGGGCAACACCAGCGAGGCCCGGAACAACGCCGCGGCCGCCCGCCTGGTGATCAACAGCGGCCGCGACCTCTTCGCCGAGCCGGAGTTCGAGACCTACCAGCAGCGCGTTTCGAACATGCTCGCCACGATCGACGAGACGGATGCGCGGCTCGAGGCCGAGCGCCGTCGCATCCAGGAAGACCAGATCCGCGACCAGACGAGGCAGCTCGAGGAACAGCAGCGGTCCGAGCGGGAGCGCCAGATCGTCGAGCTCATTGACCGCGCGCGGGCCTACCAGGCCGAGAAGCGCTACGAGGAGGCCCTCCAGGCGGTCGAGCAGCTCCTGTTCATCGACAAGCTCAACCCCACCGGCCTGCTCCTCCGCGATCTTTACACCGACATCATCATCTACCTCAAGAGCAACGAGATCTACGACCGCAAGCACGTCCGCTTCGCGCTCCAGGAGCTCGACAACCAGGAGGCTTCGGTGCCGCCCGCCGGCCTCATCGATTTCCCGACCGACTGGCCGGCCCTCAGCGTCCGCCGCGGCGAGCCCCTGGCCTTCGCGGAAAGCCCCGAGAACCGGGCCGTCCTCGCCGAGTTGAACACCAAACGCATCCCCAGCGTCGCGTTCAGCGACAACGCCCTGGCAGATGTCGTCCAGTTCGTCCAGACCATCACCAACCTGAACGTCGATGTGGACTGGTCCAGCCTCGAGCTCATCGGCATCCAGCGGGATACGCCGGTCACGCTGAACCTCACCAACGTCTCGGCCAAGACGCTGCTCGACCGCATCGTCGAGAAGATCAGCGGCCTCGACCGCCTGAGCCGCGCCGACTGGGCCGTGACCGACGGCGTTGTGGCGCTCGCCTCCAAGGAGAAGATCGACCGGAACACCATCCTGGTCATCTACGACATCCGCGACCTGATCGTCGAGATCCCCGACTACCGCGAGGTGCCCCGCATCGACCTCCAGCAGGCCCTGCAGGCCAGCCAGCAGGGCGGCGGCGGCGGCCAGAGCCCCTTCCGTGAGGAGGGCGGCCAGGACCAGCAGCAGCAGCTCCGCGACCGCGACGAGCGGATGGACGACCTGATCAACCTGATCACGTCCAACGTCGACTTCGACAGCTGGGTCGAGAACGGCGGCGATGTCGGCAAGATCCAGAAGCTGACGGCTCAGGGCAGCCTGATCATCACCAACACCGCCAAGAACCACCGGCTCGTCGGCGGCCTGCTCAGCAAGCTCCGCGAGATCCGCGCCATGCAGATCAACGTCGAGACGCGCTTCCTGCTGGTGAACCAGGACTGGTTCGAGCAGATCGGCTTCGATATCGACGTGATCTTCAACGCTAACAACAGCCAGGTCCGCGCCCTCCGCGCCGGCGACCCGACAATCCGCGCCTCCGACTTCTTCGACGACGGGCGCCTGGGCCGCGCCACCACCGGCAGTCTGGCCCCGACGGCCCCGAGCACCGACCCGGAGCAGACCCCGCTCACCCAAGGCATCCCGGCCTTCCGCGGCTGGTCCCCCATCGGGTTCAACCAGAACTCGCTGGCCCTGACCACGGGGATCGCCCCGCAGACCGACTGGTCCCAGTCCATCCTCGGCGCTGCCCCGGCACTCGGCATCGCCGGCCAGTTCCTCGACGACATTCAGGTCGACTTCCTCATCGCGGCGACGCAGGCCGACCGCCGATCGATCCAGCTCACGGCCCCGCGCCTGACCTTCACCAACGGCCAGGCCGCCAGCATCTACGTCGCCACGCAGACGGCCCTCATCTCCGACCTCGAGCCCGTCGTCGGCGACTCGGCCGTTGGCTTCGATCCCACCG
>JAEYVB010000037.1 GCA_023429345.1 Planctomycetota bacterium | reverse complement strand
ACCAACACCTGGGCCCTCCCCGGCTGGCAGATCCAGCGCAAGCCCGAGCGCGTGCAGCGCACCGTGTGGCAGGACGTCTTCTGGAGCCAGCACCAGCCCCTCCCTCAGCACGCCGCCGGCTTCCGCTCGCCGTGGGTGGGCGAGGGCGGAAGTGGAGGGGCGGCGGGCCGGTGGGCGATCGAGGGCCGCCAGAGCTACACCTACACCGGCGCGGGCCCGACCACGCTCACCTGGAACAACGGCATCCGCCCCATCGTCGACTACTACCCCTACAACCAGGCGATGAACCGCCCCCAGTTCCCCGTGGGCGATGTCAACATGGCCCTGGGCTTCGAGCCGCACTCTCCCGGGAACGCGACGGACCTCTCCGCCGTCGTAGAGGTCCGCGGCCACGAGTTCCGCGCCGACTTGCGTGGCACGGCGGTCACGCTCCGCAAGGGCAAGCTCGGCGAGCCCGACGCCCTCGGCCACCGCGCGGTGCCCGCGGACGGGTGGGAGACTCTCGCCACCGGCGAACTCCCCCCCTCCCCCCCGCGCGGGAAAGTCCGCAACCTCGAGTTCTGGCACGTCGACCAGTCGCTCCAGCTCTGGTGCGATGGCCGGCTCATCGCCCGCGGCGAGTACGACTGGACCCCCGCCGAACGGCTCGAGCGCTCCGTCGGCATCACCCTGGCGGAGGTCTTCTCCCTCAGCAGCGCCCTCCGCGGCTCGGCCCTCGCCAACGCCCGCGACTACCAGCAGCCGCGGCTGCGCTGGGAGTTCTCGGGGAGTGGGGGGAATGGTACGGGGAGTGGTGCGGGCTTCACGCTCCACCGTGTGGGCGTGCAGCGGGACCTCTACTTCCAGCCCTCGTACATGCCCTACACGACGTTCCCCGGCCGCGCCCTCGACCCCGCCTCCAGCCTCGTGCTCGGCCCCGACCACTTCTTTGTCTGCGGCGACAACTCGCCCCTCTCCCTGGATGCCCGCCTCTGGGGCGAGAGCGACCCCTGGGTCCGCGAGCAGATCGACCCCGCCGACGGCATCGTTCCCCGCGACCTCCTCATCGGCCGCGCCTTCTTCGTCTACTTCCCCGCCCTGACCAAGGGCGGCCTGGGCATCCCGGTGCCGGACTTCGGGCGGATGCGCTGGATCTGGTAGGCGAAGGCCAAGGTGCAATCGTGTAGAGCGCCGAATGGAGCCCCGAGCGCAGGCTCGGATGGAGTGGCGTAGTCATGGCTCAGGGTCGCGGTGTGCCGGCTGTTCGTAGGGCCGGAGAACATCCATGACTTCCTCCATCGCGAGGTCGCCCAAGCTGTCGCGGAGCCCCTCGACGTCCCGGCGATGGAGAATCCCGAAGGTGCCCGCCGTCTTGCGTAACTGTTCAAAATAGAACCTCGGCCCCTCGTGCCGGGCGGGGCAGGTCTTGAGAAACTCCAGCACCTCTTCAAGCGCCCGGGCGTAGTCCCCCAGGATCATGAGGTCGGGGTCCTTCGGCCAATAAATCCCCTGGAGGCGATCGAGGTTGCGGAACTCGCCCGAGAACACGCTTTGGCTGAGGTCCAGGTTCCGGTACTCCGCATCCGGAACGGGCCCGCACGTCTCTCGGAGGGATTCGAGCCGGGGATCGCGACGCCAGAACATGACGCCCTCGACTCTGCCGATGAAACGGCAGTCGATGAACGAGGACTGCCCGAAGTCGGTGGAGTCCAGATCGCACCGGTCGAAGGAGCACCCCTCGAAGCGAGCGGCTTCGAGCCAGAGATTGCTCATCCGAGCACGCGAGAAAGTGCATCCCACAAACGAGTTGCAGAGGCCGCTGTAGAGCACGCGCCCCAACGCGCTCTCCCTGAGATCCGTGCGGACAAACGTGCAATCGGTGAACGTCGTGGTACCGAGCACCAACCGACGGCAATCAGCTCCGTCGAAACGACAGTTGGTGAACGCCGACTGCTCGTACACCCAGGCGTGACGGAAGCTGCTCCCGGAGAAATCGATATCCCGCAGCCTGGCTCTGCGAAGTTCAAAGCGGCCCGAGAGGTCGCCGACCAGGCATGGCCCCATCCGCGTCGTGCGTCCGATCCGTAGCGAGGAGAGTGCCATATCCCGCAAATCGACCCGTCCGTCGTGGCGCGGAAAGTCCGAAAACGGTCCGCCCCGCATCAGGCATTCGCGGGCGATCGTCGCGTCGGGTCCGGTCATGGCATGGCTCGGCTGGCGGCCATAATGTTACAGCATTCCGCTCCGAAACGGCTGAGATTGCGAGATTGCGGGGAGAGCCGCGGCACGTCTGGAGTGCGGCGGAACACGACGCAACCGCCGCGGAACGGGCCCGCTCCGCCGCACATCCCTTGAAGGTCGTCGTCTGCACCGGCCGCGGCCTGTTGGAGTCTGATGCCATCTCACCGAGATCCGCCAGCTCGACCCCGTCCCCGACTTGGGTGTCATGCGCTGGATCTGCTAGCGCAACAAAAAAAGCCCCGGACCATACCGGGGCTCTCGAAGTTCGGCGCTGCGGTCACGGGCAGCCGGCCGCGAAGCTCTGCAGGAAGCACGTGAAGTCCGCCACGTTCAGCACCGGCGCCAGCGTGCTGTTGTCGCAGTTGGCGTAGCTCTCCCCCGCCGCGAAGCGGTTCAGGAAGCAGGTGAAGTCCGCCACGTTCAGCACCGGCGCGGTCGTGCTCTCGTCGCAGTTGGCGTAGCACCCGCCGGTCGCGCCCAGGTCCAGCAGGTAGGCGTTGCCGCCGTTGCCGAAGACGTTGGCGTGCACCGCCTTGGACCCCGCGAGCACGTAGCGCCCATCCCCCGTGATGTCGACGCTGAACACCGAGCCAGGGGCGTCGATCGAGTCGATCAGGTTGGCGGTGCGGTCCAGGACCATCACCTCCGGCGGGCCCTCGATCTGCGTCCCCCAGCAGGCGACCGCCAGGCGCGAGCCGTCGTCGGACATCTCGGCGCCCTGGGATGAGCTCTGGTACGACCCCGACCCCGCCGTCGAGTACGTCCCCAGCAGCGTGGCCGTCGCCACGTCGAAGACCCGCACATCGTTGCTCAGGTAGCCGTTGGCGTAGTTGTGGCTCAGCGTCGCCGCCGTGCTTCCGTCGCGGCTCACCGCCAGGCCGCTCCCGAACCAGTTGCCCGACTGCGTGAAGTTGATCACCTGCGACCACGAGCCCCCCGTGTTCTTCCACACGTTGAAGCTGAAGCCGCCCATCACCACCACCGTGCCATCGCCCGAGACCTTGTACGCCGCCCCCACGCCCGAGCCCCCCGCCGAGAAGGTCTCCTGCCCCGTCGCCCGGCTGATCAGCCGCGCGGTGGCGTTGGGCTGCGCGTGCAGGATCAGCGCGTGCGAGCCGTCCTCGGTCACATCCACCGAGCCGATCGTCCCCGTCTCCCCCGGCCAGGTCTGCAGGATCGAGCCGTCGGCCCCGCTCAGGAAGTAGAGCATCGACGCGGCGCTCCCCTGGCTCAGCCCGACCACCACCGTCGAGCCGTCCCGCGAGACCTGCACGTTGTGCTCGCGCACCGCGTCGTAGATCTCCGGGAAATCGCGCGTCCAGAGCGGCGTCCCCGCCGCGTTGTAGGCCCGGAGCTGGAACCACGACCCGGGCGCCGGCGCGGCCGGCAGGTCCAGCACCACGCCCAGGTCGGCGCTGTCCGCCGCCGCCACCAGCATCGGCGACTCCGGGCCCCCGGGCGTGTCCAGCGTCGGGATGCCCGAGGTGTCGAAGGCGAACCGCTGCAGCGCTTCGGCGTTGAGCATCTGCCCCACCCAGGCGCTCTGCCCCGCATCGCTCAGGGCCACGCTCTGCGCGATCGCGACCGGGTGGTTGTAGGTCCACAGGAGCGCATCGGTACCCGGCCCCGGCACCGCCCAGGGTGCCCGCACCAGCGGCCGCACGTGCGTGCCGCTCGCGTCCGTCACCACCTCGAGCGCCCCCTGCCCCATGGCCGCGCCCGCGACCGCCAGCACCGCCGCCGCACCAACAACACATTTCGTCATGGTTCTCATTCCCTTCCCGCCACCATCGGCGTGGACCCCGAGCCTACCACAAGATCCCGCCGCCGCAACCCCAAACATCCCTCCTCCGAACCTAGCATCACGCCTCCGATGCCCCGCCGCTACGACCTCCTCGCCCTCGACCTCGACGGAACCCTCCTGAACTCCGCCCGCCGGGTGAGCGCCGCCAACCTCCGCGCCCTCGACGACGCCCGCGCCGCCGGCATGAAAGTCGCCGTCTGCACCGGCCGCGGCCTCGTCGAGTGCGACGCCATCCTCGCCGAGATCCGCCAGCAGGACCCCGTCGTCGTCGCCGGCGGCTCCATCGTCGGCTGCCCCATCACCCGGGGAACGCTCCACCGCTTCGCCCTCGACCCGGACCTGGTGGCCGCGGCCACCGAGCGGCTCCTCGCCCACAACCACCCGGTGATGGTGCTGAAGGACCCCGGCCCCTGCGGCTACGACTACCTCATGGTGGTGGGGGGGAAGAACGGATCAAAGCTCGCCCTCGACCCCGTCACCCTCTGGTGGCTCGACCACATGCGCGTCCAGCACCGCTACGTCGACTCGATCACCGAGGATGAGCACCCCGAGCACACCGTGCGCCTCGGCGTCTGCGGCCTGGGCGCCGCCCTCGACGGGATCATCGCCGACCTGCGCGCTGCCTTCGGCGACCGCGCCGTGATGCACCACTTCGGCGCTGTCGTCGCCCCCGAGCACGCCCGCCACCTGAACGGCCAGAAGCTCCACATCCTCGAGGTCTTCGCCCGGGATGCCAGCAAGTGGTCCGGCATCCGCTGGGTCGCCGGCAAGCACGAGATCCCGCTGCAGCGCGTCGCCGCCATCGGCGACGAGATCAACGACCTCCCCATGATCCAGCACGCCGGCCTCGGCATCGCCATGGGCAACGCCGTCGACTCCGTCAAGACCCTCGCCGCCCGCGAGACCCTCACCAACGACGAGGACGGCGTCGCCCACGCTATCCACCGCATCCTCGACGGCGCGTGGTGCCCCCCCCCGCCCCGCCGGGTCTGCTATTTTTTACGGACATCCTGCCGCGAACCGCTGCAGAAAGCACGTGAAGTCCGCGACGTTCAGCGCCGGCGCCACGGTGCTGCCATCACAGTTGGCCTCCGCTCGCCCCGCCGCGAACTGCTGGAGAAAGCACGTGAAGTCCGCCACGTTCAGCGCCGGCGCGGTGGTGCTCCGGTCGCAGTTCGCGTAGCAGGCGAAGTTGTGCACGTACTGCGAGAGCGGCCCGACCACCGCCGCCAGCGTCTCCATCCCCCCGTACGCGATCCCCGCGTGCGCCAGGATCTCCTCGTCCGTGAACGGCGCAAGCCCCGCCCGGTACCCCTCATTAAACCCCTCGACGATCAGGTTCGCCAGCGCCCCCTGCATCGTCGTGTGCGGGTGCACGCCGTCGTGCACGAACGCCGCCAGCGGGTTCCCGTGCGATGATGTATCGCTCTGCCGGAGCTGGATCGCCACGTTCCCGATCGGCACCGTCTGGTTCGGGCTCGTGTTGGTCCCCCACACCACGCGCGCAATGGCGTACTGGTCCACCAGCACGCACCCGAACTCCTGCGCCAGCCCGAGCAACTGCTGGTTGTACTGCGCGATCGCCGCCGCCACCCGCTCCCGGTTCCCGCCGTTGCTGTAGAGCCCCCACGTCAGCGGCGTGATGCCGAAGTCGGGCACCGTCACGATCACCAGCCGCACCCCCGTCGGCGCGATCGCCTCCAGCGCGGCCCGGACGTTCGCCGCCCTCGCGGTGATGTAGTTCGTGGTCTGCGCCTGCGACCAGAGGTTGTTGTAGATGCTCCAGTACGCGCCGAAAAACGTGACCGACGAAAAGTCGTTCGCCCCCACGAACAGCACCGCGTGCGACACCCCCCCCGCCTGCCCGGCGAGGCCCGTGTGCTGCCCGTCCGCGATAAGGTCCCCCGTCTCCGCCCCGTACCGCGCCCAGTTGCTCTCGTAGAACCGCCGCCGCGGCTCCCCCCACGTCCCGCCCGCCTGCCCAGCCTGCGCCGCCGTCGGCCCCATCGACACGCCCCGCTCCTCCACCAGCAGCATCGTCCAGTTC
>JAEYVB010000036.1 GCA_023429345.1 Planctomycetota bacterium | reverse complement strand
GTACGGCCAGGCGGAGGAGCTCTACCGCAAGGCGGTGACCGCGGGCGTGCCGGACAAGGATCTGCGAATCCAGAAGCGTCTCATCGAATCGATGCTCCAGCAGGGCAAGTACGCGGCGGTCGAGTCGGAGTTTCGCGCGCTTGGGGAGCGGGCGGATGCCGATCCGGAGCTGATGTGCCAGCGGGCCGAGGCGCTGCGCCTGAGCGGCGACACGCGGGCAGCCCGCGAGCTGCTCGATCGGACGGTTGCGCGCCACCAGCAGGACCCTCTGCCCTATTACCGCCGGGCCCGGCTGCTGCTGACGCAGCGGGACCCGCTGATGAGCGATGTCCAGGCGGACCTGGCCTCGGCGATTCGCCTGCGGCGCGGGTACATGCCGGCCCTCCGGACACGGGCGATGCTCTGGCTCGGGCAGGGTCGGGGCTCGGAGGCGATATCGGACATGCGCGCAGCGCTCGAGGCGAACCCCGGCAATGATCAGATCCTGCGCGAGCTGCTGCAGATGCTGCTCCGCGACGGCCAGACGGCCGAGGCGGTACGGCTGGCCGACGATGCCCTGAAGGGGCGTCCCGGCGACACGCGGCTGGTCTCTCAGATCGGCGAGCTTTTCGCGGCCGAGCAGGCGTGGCCGCAGGCCGCGGCGTACTACCGGCGCGCGTGGGAGCACACGCGCGGGGAGTTCGAGGCCGGCCGGTACATCGCGGCGCTGCTCGAAGTGAACCCGCCGCGGACCGCGGAGGCGGAGGCGGTGCTGGCCGCTCCGGACCTGAACACGGCGAAGTCGGCCAACCTGCTGATGGCGCGGGCGGCGGTCCGGAAGAAGCAGGGGAAGCTCGATCAGGCGCGGGCCGATGCGATCACAGCGCTGCAGCTCTCGGGCAAGCCGGAGATGCTGCTCCCCTGGACTGACCAGGTCCGCCGGATCTTCACCGAAGAGGGCGGGGCGATGCGGGTGCTGGACGGGCTGAAGTCGGCGCCGGCGATCGAACCTTGGCTCGACCTCGCGCGGGCGTCGGTGCTGCTCGGCGCGCCCGAGACGCGGGTCCAGGGCATCGCCATGCTCAGGACGGCGGCCGCGTCCGGGGCGAGCAATGATGTCAAGCTCGTTGCCATCCGCATGCTCTCGGGCCAGCTCTCGACGGACAAGAACTGGCAGGAGGCCCTGGATGTCACCCGGCAGGGGCTGGCGCTCGCCCCCGAGGACCTCATGCTGACCAACAACGCCGCCTTCTTCCTGGCCGAGGGCCTGAACAAGGGGGCGGAGGCGGTGCCGCTGGCGGAGAAGGCCGCCGCGGCGGCCCCCGGCCAGGGGGCGGTGCTCGAGACGCTGGCGGTGGCCTACTGGACCGCGGGCGAGCGGGCAAAGGCGATGGAGTCGCTGGAGCGGGCCCTCCGGTCGGCGGCGTCGGACATGGACCGTCTGAAATGGATCGTGAAACTCGGCGAGTGGCGGCTGGAATCGGGCGATCGGGAGGGGGCGGAGCGGGCCATGCAGATGGTCCGGGACACCCTGATCGACGCCCCCTCGCTCGCCGAATCGGCCAAGGAACCGGTCGAGGCCTTCCAGAAGAAGCTGGGAGCCTCCTGACCCGCGGATGCGAAACGCTTAGAGATTTGCAGGAACACTTATGAGCACCCTCCCGACAACCCGACCCAGCATCCCGGTAGCCACGCGTCCAGGGCCCCAGCCCGGGGGCGCCTCGACCACGCTGCCGCCGATCGATCCGATCCGGTTGCTGAAGAAGTACAAGTGGCTGCTGGCGGGCGCGGCCGCGGCGGGGATCGTGCTGGGAGGGATCGGGCACTTTGCGCTGAACGCGTTCTACCCGATCTACCGGCCGTACATCCTGTACGAGTGCCTGGCGCTTCGGAGCGATCCCTCGGCGCTGGTGCCGACGGCGAGCTTCGAGAAGGACCTCGAGAAGTTCATGGCGACGCAGGTGCAGGTGCTGACGTCGGAGAAGATCATCGACCGGACGGTGACAGACCCGGCGCTGCAGCGGGAAGCGCCCAAGTGGACGGAGGCGAACTCCAAGGGCGGGGCGCTGGACACGGTGCGGGCGGCCAAGAACCTCCGGCGGCACCTGTCGGCCAGCATCGTCGGCGATTCCAACCTGATCAAGGTCTCCTTCTGGGGGACGGACAAGAACGAGTCCACGGCGGTGCTCAAGGTGCTGGGCGATACGTACCTGAAGGACCGCAACGACGCGGGGAGCACCGAGATCTCCGAGCGTCGGCAGCAGATCACGCAGGCGATCAAGAACGCGGAGCAGGAGACCAAGAAGCTGCAGGGGGACAAGGAGACGATCCTCCAGAACAACAAGATCGAGTCGCTCCAGGAGGAGTCCTCGGCGGCGAGCAAGGAGCTCGCGTCGCTCGAGGCGGCGCTGGTCGAGGTGCGGGCGGCCCGGGAGTCGTACGCTACGCAGCGCGACCAGCTGCAGCGCGAGGTGGAGTCCCCCAACGGCCCGACGGTGCCGGACAACATTCGCAAGCGCGTGGAGGAGAACCCCACGCTGGTGCAGCTCCGTCACAACGTGAACTTCATCAACTCCGAGCTCGCCGCCAAGCAGATGCAGGGGTACAAGCCGGACCACCCCACCATGCTCCGGCTCCAGTCCATGAAGGACGGGGCGGAGAAGCGGTACGCCGAGGAGCAGCAGCGGCTGACCATCGAGGCGTTCTACGCCGAGCTGGAGACGCTCAAGACGGGCGTCGCGTCGATGGAGGCGCAGGAGGCCCGCATGCAGACCCGCCGCGAGGCGGCCATGCAGCGCGCGACGGAGCTCACGCAGCTCCTCACCCGCGTGAAGGACATCGACGAGGCGATCACGCGCAACACGGACAACCGCGGCAAGCTGATGGCCGACCTGGCCAACATGGACATCGTGACCTCCGGCAGCAGCCAGTCGCGCGTCGCCCTCTTCCAGAACGCGCAGATCCCCAAGGGGCCGAGCTTCCCCAAGCTCTTCGTCATGGTGCCGCTGGGCATGTTCCTGGTCCTGGGGCTCGTGGGCGGCGTGGTGGTGCTCATCGAGATCGTGGACCAGCGCGTGAAGGGGCCGGCCGACGTCTCGGCGCTCCCGCGCACGCGGGTGCTGGGGCTGATCCCGCACGCCTGCGAGGACCCGCAGAACTGCGAGCGGATCGAGACGGTCTTCCGGGACCGGCCGGCGGGCGTGCTCTCGGAACACTTCCGCCAGATCCGCAGCCAGGTGGTCAAGCGGATGAGCCAGGGGGGGCAGAAGAGCCTGCTCGTGCTGGCCGCATCGCCGGCCTCGGGCACCACGACCGTGGCGATGAACCTCGCCTTCGCGATCGCCTCGACCGACCAGCGCGTGCTGCTCATCGACGCCAACTTCCGCCGGCCGGCGATCCACAAGACGCTGGGCCTTTCCGAGGGCCCCGGCCTCTCGGACGTGCTCGACGGGTCGACCTCCCTCGCCGCGGCCGTGCAGGCCTCCGGCAGCGTGGCCGTGCTCACGGCGGGGTCGCCCGATCGCCGCATCGTCGAGCGGCTGTCGACCGAGCCGATGAGCACGCTCCTCCGCGATGCGGCGGCGGCGTATGACTACGTCCTGATCGACGCGGCGCCCACGATGGTGGCCGGCGATGCTCTGGCCCTGGCCAACCGCTGCGACGCGACGCTGATGGTCGTCCGCGCGATGGTGGAGAAGCGCGGGATGGTCGCCCGTCTCCGCACCGACCTGACGGAGACCAAGGCCGAGATGATCGGCATCGTCGTCAACGCCATCCGCACAACGGCCGGCGGGTACCTGAAGGGCAACATCGAGAGCGCCCACCGCTACCAGAACGGGAAGGCGTAAGCGATCCAGGGGCGGCGGGCGCGGAAGCGCCGGCCGCCGATTCCGTCACCTCTTGTGAGCAGATCCGATTCCAACCCGATGTCGGCACCGCGCCGCGTGCTCATCACGGGCGGGGCCGGGTTCATCGGCTCGCACCTTGCCGGGCGGCTGCTCGAGCGGGGCGATGAAGTCATGGTTGTGGACGACCTCTCGACCGGCCGCAGGGCGAATCTCCCCGAGCGGCACGACCGGCTCCGGTTCGTCGAGTCCGACCTCGCCCGGGCCCTGGAATCCCTGGCTGGAGAGCGGTTCGACGAGATCTACCACCTGGCCGCGGCCGTCGGCGTCAAGCTGGTCATCGACGAGCCGATCCGTTCGATCGAGACCAACGTCGAGCAGACGGCGGCCCTGATGCGGTTCGTCGCGTCGCGGCCGTCGCCGCCGCGGACGCTCATCGCCTCGTCCTCGGAGGTCTACGGGAAGGCGGCCAAGAGCCCCTTTTCCGAGGAGGACGATGTCGTCTACGGCCCCACCACCGTGGGCCGCTGGTCGTACGCGTGCTCGAAGGCCATCGACGAGTACCTGGCGCTCGCCTACCACGCGCAGCGGCGTGTGCCGGTGCTGGTGGCCCGATTCTTCAACACCGTCGGGCCCCGGCAGGTCGGCGAGTACGGCATGGTGCTCCCGCGGTTTGTGGGCGCAGCGCTGCGGAACGAGCCCCTGACCGTGTACGGGGACGGCTCGGCCTCGCGCTGCTTCTGCGATGTTCGGGATGTCGTCGCGGTTCTCCCGCGTCTGCTGGCGGAGCCCGCGGGCCACGGCCGCATCTTCAACGTCGGTTCCGACCGCCCCATCACGATCCTGGCCCTGGCCGAACTCGTCGTGCGCACGCTCGGATCGTCGTCCCGCATCCGGACGATCCCCTATGGAGAGGCGTTCCCCGTCGGCTTCGAGGACCTCCGCCAGCGCCAGCCCGACCTCTCGCGGCTCCGCTCCCTGGTCCGCTTCGAGCCAGAAATCCCGCTCGAGCGCACGATCGCCGACATTGCTCGCTTCATCCGGGAGGGCGGGGCATGATCGCTCTCCGGCAGGCCATCGTCGCGGCCCTCGGGCAGGTTCAGCCCACGATCTCGGGGCAGATCGATGGGGTCAAGAGCGAGATCGAGTCCGCCGCCGACCGGCTGCGGAGCATCGGCGATTCCGTCGGCCTCACAGACGGGTCGATCGCCCGGGAGCACCTTTTCGAGTCGCTCGCCCCGAGCGTGGACCGGCTGAACGCCGCGGTCGGACGCACAGCGGAGTCCGGGACCGGGCGCCTCGAGATCTTCCACGGCTACGTGACCGTATTTGTAATCTCCTTCGTGGTGGCGCTGCTCGCGACGCCTGTCATGCGCCGCCTGGCCGTCGCCAACGGCATCATCGACCGCCCCAGCGAGGCCCGCAAGATCCACCGGATCCCGGTCGCCTATCTCGGCGGAGTCGCCATCTTCCTCGGCCTGATCGCGGGGATCTTCTACAGCTATATCGCGACGATGCTCGGGCCGGAGGCCGGACTGCTCAGCTTCCACGGCACCCGATTCGTCGATGAGACCGGGACACCCTACGCGGTCCCGATCTCGGTGCTGCTGGGCATGACGGTGATCATGCTCGTCGGGCTGCTCGACGATGTCATCAAGATCAGCCCGCGGCTCAAGGTTGGCGGCCAGCTCTTCGCGGCCGCGGCGCTCGCGGCCGACGATGTCGGCGTCCGCGTGGCCCAGGGCATCCTGGGCCCCCTGGGGCACTCGCTCTTTGGCAACGCCGACATGACCTTCAACATCCCGCTGCCGGTAGCCATCCCGGGGATAGGGGATGCCATCCACCTCAACGTCATCTACTGGGCCGGGACCGCGATCATCGCGATCTTCGTCCTGGGGGCCTGCAACGCCTCGAACCTGATCGACGGGCTCGACGGCCTGCTCTCGGGCACGACGGCGATCGCGTCCCTGGGCCTGCTGGTGATCGCCCTGACGCTGGCGGTCAACGACCACGGTCCCCGCGACGCGTCCCGGATTATCCTCTGCCTGGCGCTCCTCGGGGCCTGCCTGGGATTCCTGCCGCACAACTTCAACCCGGCGAATATTTTCCTGGGCGATTCCGGGTCGCTGCTCCTGGGCTTTTCCACAATTGTGATCATCCTCACCCTCGGCGACCAGGGGCAAACTCACCTCGTCACGGCCGGGCTGATCATCTACGCGATCCCGATCATCGATACGGTCCTGGCCATCGTCCGGCGCAAGATGTCCGGCAAGCGGATCAGCGATCCCGACGACCAGCACCTGCACCACATGCTGAAGCGGGCCTTGGGCGTCAAAGGCGCGGTGTTTGTCCTCTATGGCATCGCCCTGGGGTTTGCCGGGCTGGGGATCGCCCTGAGCATGGGCCGGGCGCGGGTGATCTACGCCATTACCCTCGTCTTCGCCTCGTTCATCGTCGTGACGGCGATCAAGATCGCACGCCGCCGGCAGATCGAGTCCCAGGCCCAGAACAGCAACGGCCGCCGGCCCCGCCGGGCCACTCTGGCCGCCGAGGATGCCCCGGAAGCCATCGAGCCGCCGGCGGCGGTCGCCCCCCCGACGGCGGCGGCTTCCCTGGAGGCCCAGCTTCGCTCGCCGGAGCCCGCCTCGAGTTGACCGGTCCCGCCGCGCAAGGCCTGCGCACCCTGTATACTCCGCCCCATGCCCGAGCACGGAAGCCCGGCCGTCCAGTTC
>JAEYVB010000023.1 GCA_023429345.1 Planctomycetota bacterium | reverse complement strand
GGGTCGAGGAGCTGGCCAAGAAGCTCTCGCCCGAGGATGCGGCGATCATTCTCCGGAAGGGCACCGAGCCGGCCTTCTGCGGCACGCTGCTGGACAACAAGAAGGAAGGGACGTACACCTGCCGCCTCTGCGGGCTGCCGCTGTTTTCGTCCGACGCCAAGTTCGATTCCGGCACGGGCTGGCCGTCGTTCTTCCAACCCTTCGACCCGGCGCACATCCGCTACGAGAGCGACACCAGCCACGGCATGCACCGATCCGAGACACTCTGCGCCCGCTGCGGGGCGCACCTGGGGCACATCTTCGAAGATGCCCCCCAGACCCCCACCGGCCTCCGCTACTGCATGAACTCCGCCAGCCTCGACTTTGTCGAGAAGGGCGCGGAGTTCCCGCCGGAGTCGCGGCCGGTGAAAACCGAGACGGCCTACTTCGCGGGCGGGTGCTTCTGGGGCGTCGAGGACCAGTTCCAGCAGGTGCCGGGCGTAGTGGAGGCCGTGAGCGGGTACATGGGCGGCGCGACGAAGAACCCCACGTACCGCGAGGTGTGCAACCACACCACGGGGCACGCCGAGACGGTGAAGGTCGTCTACAACCCCGAAAGGGTGGGCTACCGCGACCTGCTCGCCTGGTTCTTCAAGATCCACGATCCCACGCAGCTCGACCGCCAGGGGCCGGACATCGGCGACAACTACCGCTCGGCCATCTTCGCCGCCACGCCGGAGCAGTTCGAGGCGGCCAAGTCCTTCATCGAGGAGCAGAGCAGGGTCGAACGCTTCCAGAAGCGCCCGATCGTCACCCGGCTGAGCCTCGCCCAGGCCACCCCCTTCTACCCGGCGGAGGAGGCCCACCAGGACTACCACGCCAAGCACGGGGGGAGCTGCCCGCTGCCGCAGCATTGACGTGGCAGAGCGCCTGTCGCCCCCGTCGCTCCGTTCTTGAGTGAACCGCTTGCGGGCCCCCGGGCCTCGCAATACTCTCCTCCGACGTGCTCTTCCTCGCTCTCCAGGACTGGTTCTACCGCTTCCGGCCGTTCACGACGTTCCACGCGCTGGTGGCGGGGATCTGCGGCGTTCTCATCGTGGCCGCGTGCTGGTACGGCGGGACGCGACACACGCCGGGGTCGCCGCAGGAGCGCCGCTTCCGCCTCGCCTGGGGGTGGTCGATCCTCGCCTGCCAGGCCTTCGCCACGGTGTGGCGGCTGTGGCCGGAGCACTACACGCTGCACGACGGGCTGCCCTTCCAGCTCTGCCGCATCGCGGGGTGGGTGTGCGGGCTGTCGATGGTCTTCGGGGTGCGCGGGAATGTCGAGGGGGAGGGGGGCTCGGAGGGCGGCTGGCGGTGGGCCCGCACGGCGACGTACTTCTGGGGCCTGGGGCTGTGCTCGCAGGGGATCGTGACGCCGCTGCGGCTGGACGGCCTCTCCTCGATGGAGTTCTGGCTCTTCTGGACGGTGCACCTGCAGATCGTCGGCAGCGCGGTCTACGACGTCGCGGTCCTCCGCTACCGCCCCGCGCTCCGCGACCTGGGCACCGCGGCCCTCCTCAGCCTCGGCTACCTCGCCTTCATCGTGCCCTTCAACGTGATCATGAACACCGACTACGGCTGGCTCGGCCGCGGCCTCGCGGTCTCGAAGGACATGGGCTGGCTGGGCGATGGCCGCTACCGCACGCGGAACATCATCGACCACCTGGGGATGTGGCCCGAGCGCCCGGTGCTCCTGACGCTGCTGGGCCTGTCCGTGATGTCGATGCTGTGGCTGGTGTGGCAGCGGCCTTTCAAACGCCTGCGCGCGATCTTCGCGGTGCGCCCATCATCCGCGAGCGGTGAGCAGAAGCGCGAGCCCCTCGAGGCGGGCGCCGCCTGAAGGAGCCCCAAGCGCGAGCCCGGGATTCGGATGCGGTATGTCGTTGTCGACAGGTTCCGGATCCGCCTTCACGTGCCCGAGCGTGAGCGGTCGCTGGTCGTGTGCTTCCGCGGGACGGCCGAGATGTCCGAATCCTCGCTCATCGGGCGGACGCTGCGTGTCCATCCGCCGGCCGGCGATTGGTGGGAGCACCCGATCAGCGATGCGCGGCGGCTCGGGCCCGACCTGTTCGGCGTCGAGCTGGCCGGGCAGCACGAGCGGCCCGTGGAAGTCGGGTGGGAGTGCGAACTTACCGAGTAATCGCCGACGCCAGGAAACCCTCGGTAGTGCTCCGCAGCGCCTACGGCATCCCGGCGCCCTTCCCTTCAAGGCCTCTCCGGCTGCTGCTCCATCCCGATCACGGCCGACCAGCATTTGACAACCTCGATGGCGTGCGCCTCGCCTAGCTGGCCGAGTTCCGCGTCCAGCCGTTCCGTGGCGGCGTGCGATCGGACCATCCGTACGAGGTAGCTCCGGCCAACATCCCCGCGGCCGCCGGGTTCGCAGTACCGCTCCTTGCACCAGCGATAGAACGCCGTATCCACGCCGTCACCGCTCGAAAGCCGCAGGGCGGCCTCCCTGCGATCGAGGGGTGGGGGTCCGCCGGCCCGCGAGACTACGTCGGGCGTCCAC
>JAEYVB010000407.1 GCA_023429345.1 Planctomycetota bacterium | reverse complement strand
GGCGCGATGGGCGTGGTGCGGGCAGGTGTTCGGGTCGGAGCCGGAAGCGGCGTACCGCGCGATGTGCTCGCTTTTCCTGACGCCCGAGAGCGGGTGGCTCTTCGACGGGTACCAGGACTCGGACCCGTGGGGCCAGTACGACTGCACCGAGGCGGCGTCGTACCTCGAGAAGGTCGGGCTGAAGACCACCGTCTTCGACGGCGACCGGCAGGGCGCGGCCCAGTGGCGCCGCGCCGCGGCCGCGCCGATCGAGGCGGGGCTGGTATGCGTCACCACCCACGGCGGGGCGGACGAGTTCAACCTGCGGCCGGGGCAGTGCCGGCCGGGGGATATCCCGTTCCTGCTGCGGCCGGCGGCGGTGTACTTCGTGCATTCCTTCAGCGCGGCGGTGCCGGGGGAGCGGTCGACGGTCGCGGGGCGGTGGCTGGAGCGGGGGGCGTACGCGTACTTCGGCTCGGTGTACGAGCCCTACCTCCACGCGTTCACGCCGACGCCGGTGTTCGCGGCGCGGATGGCCTCGGCCTTCCCGTTCGGGGCGGCGGTGCGGATGGAGAGCGAGGCGTGGAAGCTGGCGACCATCGCGGACCCGCTCATCACGCTCGGGAACGTGGGCGGCCGGATCGAGTCGCCGTTGCCGCTGGCGGATACCGAATCCGTGCGGGACCGCATGGCGGCCGCGGTGGGCGAGCGCCGGTACGCGGAAGGGGCGGCCCTCCTGACGATCCTGGGACGGGACACGGAGGCGGCGCAGCTGGCGGCGGCGGTGAAGAAGGAGGACGCGGCGGCGTTCACGCCGGAGCTGGCCCACGCGGCGGCGCTCGCGTGCTTCCGTTCCGGGGACCTGCCGACGCTCCTGGCCTGCATGGCCGCGATCCCGCCGGAGCAGTCGACCGGTGAGGAGCGCGATGCGCTCTGGCTCGCCGCGGGCCCGGGACTCGAATCGCTCGACGACAGCGCCTGGGTGACGCTCGAGAAGCACCTGCGTCCGGACCAGATCGGGCGGGATGCCCACGAGCTGGCCCGGGCCATGGCGCCGCGCCAGAGCGTCCGCGCGGCCGCGGAGCTGATCAACCGCGTCCGGGGCCGGGCGACGACGGATTACGACCGCAACGAGTTCGAGAGCGCGGCGAAGCGGTTCGGGATACGCAAGTAGATCATTCGACCGTGACGCTCTTGGCGAGGTTGCGGGGCTTGTCGACGTCGTGGCCGCGGAGCACGGCGGCGTGGTAGGCCATGAGCTGGAGGGGGATGACGGTGAGCATGGGGCTGAGGGGCTCGGCGATATCGGGGATGTAGAGGACATCCTCGACGTGGCGCTTGATGGCGTCGTCGCCCTCGGTGGCGATGGCGATGACGTGGCCGCCGCGGGCGCGGACCTCGGCGATGTTGCTCATGACTTTTTCGTACTGCCGGCCGCGGTTGGCGATGAAGACGGCGGGCATGCCGTCGTTGATGAGGGCGATGGGGCCGTGCTTCATCTCGGCGGCGGGCATGCCCTCGGCGTGGATGTAGCTGATCTCCTTGAGCTTGAGGGCGCCCTCGAGGGCAGTGGGGTAGTTGTAGCCGCGGCCGAGGAAGAGCCAGTTCTCGCGCTCGCAGTAGCGTTCGGTGACGGCCCTGACGACGGCGTCCTGCTCGAGGATGCGTTCGATCTTGGCGGGGATGGTCTCGAGCTCGCCGATGAGGGCGGAACAGTGCTCGGCGGACATGAGCCGGCGGCGGGCCATGTAGAGGGTGAGCATGGTGAGGACGGCGACCTGGCCGGTGAAGGCCTTGGTGGAGGCGACGCCGATCTCGGGGCCGACGCGGAGGTAGACGCCGGCGTCGGTCTCGCGGGCGATGGTGGAGCCGACGGCGTTGACGACGCCGAGGGCGAGCGCGCCGCGCTCCCTGGCCTCCTGGAGTGCGGCGAGGGTGTCGGCGGTCTCGCCCGACTGGCTGACGGCGACGACGACGGTCTGGTCCTCGATGATGGGGTTGCGGTAGCGGAACTCGCTGGCGTACTCGGCGACGGCGGGGACCTTGGCGAGGTCCTCGAGCATGTACTCGCCGATCATGGCGGCGTGGAGGGCGGTGCCCTGCCCGGTGAGGATGATGCGGCGGGCCCGGACGAGCTCCTTGGCGAAGGTGGAGACGCCGCCGAGGACGACCTTGCCCTCGCCCTTCTGGAGGCGGCCGGAGAAGGTGTTCCGCAGCGCGGCGGGCTGCTCGAAGATCTCCTTCTGCATGAAGTGGGCGTAGGCGCCGAGCTCGATCTGCTCGAGGTCCATCTCGAGCTGCATCATCTTGGGGGTGGTCTCGGCGTTCTCGAGCGTGCTGGAGTGGAAGCCCTCGCGCGTGATCTTCACGACGTTGTAGTCGTCGAGGGGGAAGGCCTGGGTGGTGTGGGCGACGATCGCGGAGGCGTCGGAGGCGACGACGAACTCGCCGGCGCCGACGCCGACCATCAGCGGCGAGCCCTTGCGGGCGACGACGAGCGTCCCGGGCTCGGCCTCGCACATCACGGCGATGGCGTAGGCGCCGGTGACTTCCCGGAGCGCGGCCTTGACGGCGGCTTCGAGGTCGCCCTCGTAGAGCTCGCCGATGAGCATGGCGAGCACCTCGGTGTCGGTGTCGCTCTTGAAGCGGTGGCCGCGCTCGATCAGGAGCGTCTTGAGGACCGAGTAGTTCTCGATGATCCCGTTGTGGACGACGGCGATGCCGTTGCGGTCGTCGGAGTGGGGGTGGGCGTTGGCCTCGGTGACCCCCCCGTGGGTCGCCCAGCGGGTGTGGGCCATGCCCTGCGTGCCCTCGAAGCCCCCGACCTGCGCCAGCTTCTCTTCGAGCACGCCGACGCGGCCGACGGCCCGGCAGGTGTGGAAGGTGCCGTTCAGGACCACCAGCCCCGCCGAGTCGTAGCCGCGGTACTCGAGCCGCTTGAGGCCCTCGATCAGGAGCGGCGCGGCCGGTTTGGAACCCAGGTAAGCAACGATTCCGCACATGCGGCAGACCTCCGTGATCGGTGAACGTCCGGGTCAATCGTAGACCCGGGGCCATGGAGCCCCTCCGCGGCGGGGAGGTCCCCGCGTCCTACGTCCGCCCCCATCCTCCGGATCGGTTGTGGAGCGGCGGTGGATCCTCCATGCCATTATCGGACGCTCAAGGTCGGTTTGGCGACCGCCCGATACACTCCCTTCGCATGCGGATCGAAGGCGCCTCCATCCCCTTCCACATCGCCCGGGCCTACGGCATCCAGGCTGCGCCCAAGGCCGCGCCGGTGCAGGCGACGCCCGCGGTTGAGCGGACCAGCGAGAACACGCGCCGGCTCATCGGCGGCGTGGTCCCGGGGAAGGTCGGCTTCGCCGGGGGCGAGGCGATCGTGGAGGGAGCGTTCGCGATGTACCGGCACCCGGCGGACAAGAACGCCGCGGCCACATCGGTGAACGCCGGTCGCATGGTCGATGTGACGGGCTGAGCCGCTTACAGGATCGCGAGTATCACGGCCAGTGAGGCTCCGCCCAGGAAGACCCACAGGACGATGCCCTGCGCCAGCGCCCGCCAACCCACGGTGCGGAGGGCCCGTACGGAGAGGCCGGTGCCGATCAGGAAGAGGGCGAGGCGGAGCTGGAGCTTGGAGGCGGCCTCGATCTTGTCCGCCTGCTCGGCGACGGCCGGGATGAGGGTGTGCAGGACGGAGGCCAGGAGGAAGAGGAGGACGAACCAGGGGATGGGGAGGCCCCTGCGGCCAGTGCCGGCGGAGGCATCGCGGCGCGACCAGGCCATGGCGAGGACCAGGGGGACGAGCCAGATGATGCGGCACATCTTGACCACCACGGCCATCGCGAGGGTGTCGCTGCTGCCGGTGAGGCGGTCGTACTCGGTCGCAGCGCCGACAACGGATGAGAAGTCGTGGATGGCGATGCCGGCCCAGGCGCCGAACTGGCGATGGGACATATCGAGGAGCTGGCCGATCCAAGGGTACAGGTAGAGGGCCGCGGCGTTCAGAATGAAGACCGTCGCCATGGCGACGGCGGTGGCGGAGGGCGTGGCGCGGATGGCGGAGGAGAGCGCCGCGATGGCCGAGCCGCCGCAGATGGCGGTGCCGGTGGTAATCATGGCGGAGACATCGCGCTCGACGCGGAGGGCGCGTTTGAGGAGGAGGCCGAGGGCGAGGACAGCGCCGATGGCGGAGGCCGCCAGCAGGATCCCGGGGATGCCGGCCTTGACCAGATCGCCGAGGTCGAGCTTGAAGCCCAGGAGCACGACGGCGATCTGGATGAGGAACTTGGCGAGCTCCTGCGTGGGGATGTCGCGGGGGACGAGGCCCAGGAGGGCGAGGAGGATGCCCGCCCCGAGGGCCATCTGCGTGTTGCACCAGGGGGTGAGGGAGAAGGCGGCCGCGGCGAGCATGAGGACCAATGAGAGCTCGCGCACCGGCGCGGGCCGGTGCGTGGACGGTCCATCGGGTGCCTCGGCCGTGGTCATGGCCGCTACTCTACACGCGTGAGCGACCGCCCCGCCGCCGTGCTTCCCTCGCCGTCCGAGTTCGCCGAGCATTGGACGCTCGACCCCGGGGTCGTTT
>JAEYVB010000400.1 GCA_023429345.1 Planctomycetota bacterium | reverse complement strand
GCGCTGGCTTGGGCGCCTGAGCCTCGCGGCGCGGAGCGGCCTTGGGTGCCTGGGCGCGGGGGGCCGGCTTGGCGGCGGGCTTCGCGGCGGGCGTGGGCCGCGGCCGCGGCGCCTGGGCCCGGGGCGCGGGCGCGGTGGTGTCGTCGCCCTTTTGAGCGGCGGCGGGCAGGGCGAAGCCGGTGATCACCATCGCGGCGAGGAGCGCGCGGGCGGTCCACCGGCGAGCTTTCGGGGCATGGCTCGGCTTGATCATGATGGTCCTCAACATTCTCATGGGTCGCCTCCGCGACCTGCTTAACTCACGAACCGAGCGCAGCTTGCATCTGCTGGGCAAGCCCCGCTTCCAGGCCCGCCTGCCGGGCCCGCTCGATCATGCGCACGGCGAGCTGGGTGCGTCCCTCCGCCTGCATCAGGGCCGCCAGCGTGAGCCACGCGGAGGGCAGCCTGGAGCGATTGGAGAAGATGGAGACCCGCTCCACCATCGTGCGCAGCGCCGCCGAGGTGCCAAAGAGCTCCGCAGGGATCGGATCGGCCGCGAGGGCGGGATCGGTCTTGTAGGCCATCGCCACCATCGCGACGCCGTCCTGGAACTGCGCATCGGCGATGAGCGCGAGGCCCAGGCCCCGCATCGCGTAAGCATCACCCGGGTTGTCGTTCAGGTGCGCCTTGTAGGCGGCGATCGCCTGCTCGGGCACGCCCGCGGCCAGGAGCGCATCGGCCCGCTCCAGATCGGTCGCCGGTGTGGTCGGGATCGTCACCGGCGAGGGCACCTGGGGCTGGATGGGCGCGTAGTAGAGGCTCGGGTCGTACGCGGCGTAGGACCCGTACACCGTGTCGTAGGCGTTCCAGTCGTAGTAGGTGCCGCCGTAGTAACCCCACGCCGGGAACGCGAAGACGTTCCCGTGGTGGGGATGATGATGATCGTGGCGGCGCCGGCCGTGCCGGTAGTCGTCGAGAATGAACGGGCTGCCGAGGTGGAACCTGAGCCGGAAGTTGTCGTCCTCGAACGAGCCGTTCACGGTGAGGCCCGAGCCGGAGGTGATCACGCCGATGCGCGGATCGTGGAAAATGATCGGGCGGCCATCGTGCCGTCGATCGCCCCGCCCGCGCCGGAAGTCGTCAACGCGGTCGCGGAAGACGTCGCCGGGATCGCGCCGGGTGCGCGGGCGGTCGACATCGCGGGGCGCCGAGGGGAGCTCGAAGATCGACTTGTTGTACTGGTCGTCGATCGGGCGGTAGACCGGCCCCGGCCGCGGACCATCGCCAATGGTGCGCGAGGTGGGCCCGGACCGCTGGAACCCGACCTGCTGCCGCGTCCCGCCGAGCCCGATGGGCCGCTGGAAGGGGACCTTTGTCCCGCCCAGTTGCTTGATGGGGCGCGGCGCCTGCGACTTCACGCCGCCGAGATTCGTGGGGCGGGGCGCCTGGGACTTTGTGCGGGGGGCCTGGGCGCGGACGTTGGCCGGCTGGACCCGCTGCGGCTGCACGGCCGGGCGGCCGCGCTCGGACTGGGTCTGGGCGATCGCGTCGGCCCCGAGCAGGGGAATGGCGGCCAGGAGAATGCGGGTCCACATGATCGGCTCCTTCCCAAAGGCCCGGATCGAGCCCCCGAATATCCCTCGAACCATTCTATTCGGACGGCCGGGGCGCGGGTTCTCATGAGGTTTGACGCGGCCGCCCGGCCCGGGTTCCGGGGATTTCCGGGGTCCGGGGGATCGGGGTGGACGCCCGGGTGACCCCCGGGATGCACCAGCCGGATGGAGGAAAGCCGCGGATTTGCTACTGTGGGGCCATGAGGCAGACCCGGCTCGCGGCGATTTTGACCTTGCTTGTCCTGATTCCCGGGTGCATCCGGGAGAACCGGGTGACTGTCCGGTCGGTGCAGGAGTCGGTCGTCGACGCCGCGGCCCTGCCGGTCGCGGTCTACGCCACCCCCGACGGGAACACCGCTGATATCTACCTGACCAACCTGAGCCAGCCGCAACTCGACCCTGGGGGGTCGCTCGAGGGGGCTTCCGGCCGGCTCATCCACCTGCACCTGTTTCTGACGCCCAAGGCGGGGAGCACGCCGATCGCGACCTCGGCGTGCAGCGTGACGGTGCGGCACATCGTAATCGCGGACGGCGAGGTGGGTATTTATGCCGGCGGCGGCTTCCTGGCGCCGCGCACGCGGGTGGGAGCGGAGGAGTTCATCAGCGAGGTGAACGGCGCGACGCTGCGACTGACGGGGAAGACCGGCGGCTTCCAGGATGCGCTCGGGCCGGCGACCTTCGAAGCGACGGTGGCGGCGCAGCACAGCGAATCGCAGGCGCGTCGGATCGGGGCGCGGGTGGAGGAGCTTCTCAGAGGTGCGGGCGCGCCCGAACGCTGAGCAATGGCCGGGCCTTTAGCAACCGTGCTCCAGTGTCAAAGGAAAAGCCCCCGCAATGAGCCGGGGGCTGTCGTGAACTTCCGATCTCGTTGCGCGCCGCTTAGCGGCCGCCGGTCGTCCCCCCGGATGTCGGGGCCGCGCCACCGGGCCCACCGGCGATGGGAGTCTTCGGATCCGGCAGGGTCACCTTCATCCCCAGGTGCTTGGTCAGGAACGCCCATTGATCGGCGACTTCCTCGATAACCATCCACGTTGGCTTGCCGGCGCCGTGGCCGGCGCGGGTCTCGACGCGGATCAGCACCGGGTTCTCGCAGTCGTCCGCCTGCGCCGCCTGCATGGCCGCGGCGAACTTGAAGCTGTGCCACGGGACCACGCGGTCGTCGTGGTCGGCGGTGGTGATGAGGGTGGGCGGGTAGCAGGTCCCGGGCTTGACGTTGTGGACGGGGGAGTAGGCGTACTGGGCCTTGAAGTCGGCCTCGTTCTCGGAGAGGCCGTAATCGGTCGACCAGTTGCGGGCGTTGGCGCTCGGCAGGTGGTAGCGGAGCATGTCGAGCACGCCCACGGCGGGGAGGGCCGCGCCGAAGAGGTCGGGCCGCTGCGTGATGCAGGCGCCGACGAGGAGGCCGCCGTTGGAGCCGCCCTGGATGGCGAGCTTCTTGCTGGTCGTGTACTTCTGATCGATCAGGTACTCCGCGGCCGCGATGAAGTCGTCAAAGACGTTCTGCTTCTGGTCCTTGGTGCCGGCGAGGTGCCACTTCTTGCCGTACTCGCCGCCGCCACGGATGTTGGCGACGGCGTAGACGCCGCCCATCTCGATCCAGGCCATGCGGCTGGAGCTGTACGCCGGCGTGACGGGGGAGTTGAAGCCGCCGTAGCCGTAGAGGAGCGTGGGGTTTGAGCCGTCGAGCTCGAGGCCCTTCTTGTGGGTGATGAACATCGGCACCTTCGTGCCGTCCTTGCTGGTGTAGAAGACCTGCCTGGTCTCGTAGAGGTCGGGGTTGTGGCCGGCGACCTGCGGGCGTTTGAAAAGCGTGGACTCGCCGGTGGCGATGTCGTAGCGGTAGCTCTCGCCCGGGGTGGTGAAGCCGGTGAAGGAGTAGAAGGTCTCGGTGTCGTCGGCGTGGCCGCCGAAGCCGCCGGCGGAGCCGATGCCGGGGAGTTCGACCTCGCGGACGGGCTTGCCGGCGCGGTCGAAGACCTTCACCAGGCTCCGGGCATCCTTCAGGTACTGGGCGATGATGTGGCCGCCGACGTACCCGGCGCTGGTGAGGGCCTGCTCGGATTCAGGGACGATCTCCTTCCAGTTCGCCCGCTCCGGGTGGTTGACGTTGATGGCGATGACGCGGGAGTTCAGGGCGTCGTCGGTGGTCTCGAAGAAGAAGTTCGGGCCGTCGTTGCCGATGTAGCTGTAGAGGGCCTTCCACTCCGAGATCAGGGGCTGGTAGCCGGCGTCCTCGTTCTGGAGATCGATGAAACCCACGAGGTTCTCGTGGTAACCGGCGCTCGTCGAGACCACCACGTAGCGGCCGTCCTCGGTCGCGCCGGCGTAGGGGTTCGGGTCGAGGTTGCGGTGCTTGGGCATCCCCTCGCAGGAATAGACGAGGCGGTCCTCGGACTGCGGCGTGCCCAGCTTGTGAAAGTAGACCTGCACCTGCTTGGTGTCGTCGCCCTTGCCGCCCGCGCCGACGGGGTAGCGGCTGTAGTAGACGCCCGAGTTGTCCCGCGCCCAGGAGAGGCCGGTGAACTTCGTGAAAGTCAGGTGATCCTCAAGGTCCTTGCCCGAGTCGATGTCGCGGAACCACCAGTCGCGCCAGTCGGTGCCGCCGTCGCTCTTGGCGTAGGCCGCGATCTTCCCGTTCGGGCTCACATCCATGCCCGCCAGCGAGACCGTGCCGTCCTCGCTGAAGGTGTTGGGGTCGAAGAGCACCCGGGGCTCGGCGCCGAGCGAGTCGGCGACGTAGATGATGGACTGGTTCTTGAGGCCGGGGTTGAACGAATAGAAGTAGCGGCCGCCCTCCTTGCTGGGCGTGCCGTAGCGCTCGTAGTTCCAGAGCTCCGTGAGCCGCGCCTCGATGGCATCGCGCCCGGGGATGGCCTTCAGGTACGGCATGGTGACCGCGTTCTGGGCCTCGACCCAGCCCTTGAGCTCGTCGGAGTCCAGGTCCTCCATCCAGCGGTAGGGGTCCTTTACCGGCGTGCCGAAGTAGTCGTCGACCTGCTCCACCGTCCGGGTGGCGGGGTACGAGATCTGGGCGTACACGCATGCGGGCGTCAGCAGGGCAAAGATCGCCATGGCGAGGGATCGCTTGTTCATACCGGGGATCTCCAGGAGGGGATGGGGAGTGTAGAGGCCCGACCACTGGATGGCCGCCGGGGCCGGAGCCGTCGCGGCCGGCCATCCCGTCCCCCCCGCGGCCGGTGGGGAACGAGCCCCGGCACGCCCGTCGCGGGGCCCCGCGCCCGCGCCACAGTATCATCGGGGCCGCATCACGCTCCCGCCGCGCCCGGAGGGCCCGCTTGTCGCGATCCAAGGACATCGCCGCACGATTCCGAACCACGCGGGCAGCGCACCGGGATGAGACCGCCGAGGATTACGTCGAGGGCGTGGATCAGCTCCTGCGCGATACGGGGGAGGCCCGCGTCCGTGATTTGGCGCGCATGATGGGCGTGAGCCACGTCACCGTCACCCGGATCGTCGC
>JAEYVB010000387.1 GCA_023429345.1 Planctomycetota bacterium | reverse complement strand
ACACGGATGTAGGCGACGATCCCCCATGCGTCCTCGGCGGTGAGGGCGTGGCTGTAGGGCGGCATCTTCTGGGCCCCGGTCGCGGGGTCCCAGACGCCGTTCATGGCGGTGTGGAAGAGGAAACCGTCAGCGCCCTTCTGGTCGGGCTCCTGGGGGTCGCTGTACTTGGGGTCCATGAGGTTCGCGACGGTGAGGCCGGTCCAGCGCTGGGCAACCATCCCCTCGCCGCGGCCGAAGTAGCCGTGGCAGACGGCGCAGTAGATGCCGAAGCGCTCCTGCCCGCGGGCGAGGAGCTGCTCGGTAACGGGGACCGGGATCGCGGTGACATAGATCAACTTGCCGTCGGGCGCTGTGCCCTGTACCCCGCGGAAGACGGCATCGTCATCCTTCAGGAGCTGGGCCCGCTCGGCGTTGAACGGCCGCATCCAGTCTGGCTCGGACTCGGGCGCGGAGCCGCCCGCGAAATCGAAGCGCCCGAAGGGGACGGCGTTGGCCACCACGGGGCGCATGGCCCGGTGGTCGGTGAAGAACGGGTTCTCGCTCTGGGGCTTGAACTTCGGCGAGTCGTCCATGTCCGGGAAGAACTGGCGGGGCGGCTTGTTGGAGCGGTCGCCGCGGCAGCCCGGGAGCGCGACCACGGCGGCGGCGGCGAGGGCCGCCGTCAGGACCGAGGGGACGTGGCGTGGGGTGGTCACGATCAGATCTCCACGAGCTCGATGTGCTTAGCGCCCGCATCGGCCAGCAGCTTGCGGACCTGCGCGGGGTCGAAGCGCGGGTCCGCGGCCTCGATCGCGATGCCGAACTTGTCCTGGCTCATGCGGAGGAAGCGGTCCTTCTTGAACAGCGGGTGGTAGAACCGGGGGAGGCCGTTCATCGCCAGCATCGTGAAGAGGGTGGTGAAGGCGGCGAGGAGCACGCTGATCTCGAACATGATGGGGACGAACGCTTCCCACGCGCCCGGCGGCTTGCCCTGGACGACCAGCGGGTAGTCGACCGCCGACATCCAGTACTGCATGAGCCACGCGAGGAAGGTGCCGGTGAAGGCCCCCGCGGCGACGATGATGGGCAGCTTGGTCTTGCCCACGCCCATCGCGTCCTCCATCCCGTGGATCGGGAACGGCGAGTGGACATCCCACTTCGTGAAGCCCGCGTCGCGGACCACCTCGGCGGCGTGGTAAACCTCGGCGGGCGTATCGAACTCGGCGAGGACGCCGTGGACCTCGATGCCCTTCTCGGTGACGAAGCGGGCCGCGGGGCGGGGGAGGAACGGGAAGTAGTCGTATACGGCCATGGGTCAGTACCCCCCTTCGCCGGCCGCGGCCGGGGCATTGGGGTCGGTGGGCGCGTGCCCGGCTCCGGTGTGCGGGCCGTGCTCATGCGGCCCGTGGGGGTCGGCCTGCGGGAGGACAGCCTTGAGCTCGGCCATGGCGAAGACGGGCAGGAAGCGGAGGAAGAGGAGGAAGAGGGTCAGGAAGATGCCGCAGGACCCGACGAAGATGCCGATGTCGACGAGGGTGGGGTAGAACATGTCCCACATGCTGGGGAGGAAGGCGCGGTGGAGGGAGGTGACGATGATCACGAACCGCTCGAACCACATGCCGATGGTGACGAGGAAGGCGACGATGAAGATGACGACGGGGTTGGTCCGCATGGACTTCTTCCAGAAGACCTGCGGGCTGATGACGTTGCAGAAGATCATGGACCAGTAGGCCCACCAGTAGGGGGCGAAGCGCCCGTCGTCGCCGGCGAGGAAGGGGGGGAGGAGCCGGTTGTAGAGGAAGGCGGCGGCCTCGTAGGGGTTGCCGCTGTACCAGGCGATGAAGAACTCCATGGAATAGGCGAAGCCCACCATCATGCCGGTGACCAGGATGATCTTGGCCATGTTCTCCAGGTGCCGGAGGGTGATGAAGTCCTTCATGTGCGGGTAGAGCTCCCGCGCCGGGATGAGCAGCAGGAGCACCATGGCGAAGCCGCCGAAGATGGCGCCCGCGACGAAGTAGGGCGGGAAGATCGTCGTGTGCCAGCCGGGGAGCTGGGACGTGGCGAAGTCGAAGGACACGATCGAGTGCACGCTGAGCACCAGGGGCGTGGAGATGCCGGCCAGGAGCATGTAGGCCTTCTCGTAGCGGTGCCAGTGGCGGCTGGAGAAGCGCCAGCCGAGGGCGAGCAGGCCGTAGATGATGGCCCGGAGCTTGTCGACACGCAGGGCGACGAGCGGGAGCGTGGGGGCGGCGGCCCCGAACTTCCGCAGGCGCTGGTCCGCGCGGTCGCGGAGCGTGGCGAAGTCCGGGATCATGCCCATGTACCAGAAGAGCAGCGAGACGGTGGCGTAGGTGCTGACCGCGAAGACGTCCCAGAGGAGGGGGGAACGGAAGTTGGGCCAGAGCTGCTCGTACCAGGGGATGGGGAAGAGGAACCACGCCATCCACTGCCGGCCGACGTGGATGCCGGGGAAGATGGCGGCGCAGATGACCGCGAAGATGGTCATGGCCTCGGCGGCCCGGTTGACGGCGGTGCGCCACTTCTGCTTGAAGAGGCACAGGATGGCGCTGATGAGCGTGCCGGCGTGGCCGATACCGATCCAGAACACGAAGTTGGTGATGTCCCACGCCCAGGCGACGGTGTTGTTAAGGCCCCAGGCGCCGATGCCGGTGATGACCAGGTAGAGGATGAAGAGGGTGCCGATCCCCGCGATGGTGCTGGTGAGCCCGAAGAGCGGGAACCACCACTTGCCGGGCTTGTTCTCCGCGTAGCCGCAGATGATGTCGGTCACCTCGGTGAACGAGCGGTTGTTGAGGACCAGCGGCGGGCGGATCGCCGGGTCCTCCACCAGGGAGCCGTCGCCGGTGCCGGGGAGGGGCGTCCAGAGCGGCCTCGTCGGGTGGAGGCCCGCGAGCCGTTCGGCGGTCACCTTGTCGGGGTTGATGCTGGTCATGCGGCGCTTTCTCGTTCAGATCACCGAGTTCAGAACCCTGAGGGAGAGTGCGTAGCCCTTGTCGGCGAGCTTCTTGCCGCCGTCGCGGAGGAAGGTCGAGCGGGACATCCCGGCGTCGGCGTGGGGCGCGTGGCCGTCGCCCCCGTGGGCGCCGTGGTCGTCGGTCCCGTGCGAGCCGTGGTGGCCGAAGGGGTCCTCGACGGGCGTGCGGAGCGCGGGGTTGGGGTTGGAGACGCGGACCATGTAGGTGGTGCGCGGGCGGGTGTTGAGGAAGCCCAGCAGCATGTACGTCCGCTGGTGCTCACGCATCTGCCGCATGCGGCTGCCCTGGCCGCCGTTGCTCGCCGAGTCGAGGATGTCGCCGAAGACGATGGCGTCGGTCGGGCAGGCCTGCTGGCAGGCGGTCTGCACGAACCCGTCGGGCACGCCGAAGATCTTGCGGATCTTCAGCTCGACGCGGCTCTCGTTGATGCGCTGGATGCAGTAGGTGCACTTCTCCATCACGCCGCGGGAGCGGACGGTGACGTCGGGGTTCTTCTGCATCCGCTCGATCTGCGTGAGCTTCTCGCGCAGGCGGGGGGGGATGAGGTTGGGGTTGACGTCGTTGTGGACGCCCGAGCCGGTGAGGCCGCCGCGGTCAGGGGCGATCTTGTTGATCGCCTCCTGGCCGATATAGGACCCGTTGAACTGGGTCACGCCGTAGTCGAAGAAGTTGAAGCGGCGGACCTTGTAGGGGCAGTTGTTCTCGCAGTACCGCGTGCCGATGCAGCGGTTGTAGGTCATGTAGTTCAGGCCCTCAGCGCCGTGGACCGTGGCGTTGACGGGGCACACGGTCTCGCAGGGGGCGTTCTCGCAGTGCATGCAGGGCACCGGCTGGTGGACCATCTCCCCCGGCGAGGTCGGCTCGCCCATGAAGTAGCGGTCCACACGGATCCAGTGCATCTCGCGGCCCTTCTGCACTTCCTTCTTCCCGACGATCGGGATGTTGTTCTCCGCCTGGCAGGCGATCGTGCACGCCCCGCACCCGGTGCAGGTGGAAAGGTCGATCGACATCCCCCACTGCGTGCCCTTGCTGAACTCCGACCCGGGCTCGGGCTCGACGCGCAGGCCCTCGAGCGTGCCCGCCGTCTGCTTGGGGTCGACCGCGGCGCCGCGGCTCTTCTCGTTGAAGGGGTGGGGGTAGATGTTGGTGTTCGGCGGGGTGTGGGTGAGCTCGCCGCCGCTGACCCGCTCGCCGAACTTCAGCCGCTTGTCCGTGCCGTAGAGCCGGTCGGGGTCGTTCACCACCGCGTCGTTGGCGTGCTTCTGCCAGGCGATGAGATCGACGCTGCGGGTAATCGAGCCGCGGCCCTCGAGCGTCCAGTGCTGCTGCGTGCTGGAGATCGGGTGGACCTCCGCCAGGCGTTCCACGGCGACGCCCGTGGCCACACGCCCCGCATCGGCGCTCGCGACCTCGAAGGTGTTGAAGCCGACGCCGTCGGCGACCAGGCCGGCCACGCGGCGGCCCCACCCGTACTGCAGGGCGATCGTGTTGTCCGCCATGCCCGGCATCACCCAGAAGGCGATCCGCAGCTGGCGGCCGTTCACCGTGATCGTGCCGATGCGCCCGGCGGGGTACTTCCGCGAGGTGTACTGGTCGGAGAGGTCGTTCTCGACGCCGGCCGGCATCACGCCCAGCGCGACGGCCGTCGCGGGGCTCACCAGCGCCGGGTTGTCCCACACCACCCGGGTGCCGGGCTGGGGAGCTCCATCAGCCATCCGTTGTTGGCGAACCGGCCGTCGGCCTGGTGGCCGACAAAGAAGAACGCGTCGAGCGCCTGCGGCGTGGGGGCCGCCCCGACCCGGAGCTGCGCCAGCGCCTGCCCGATCCCGGCCGCGTTGATCGTCGGGGTCACCGGCGCGGGCGGCTCGATCCTGAAGATGCCGTCGTGCAGCGCCCGCTTGAACGCCTTGTCGAACTCGGCGCTCGTTACGTTCTGCCCGGTGACGTTCGCCACGGCCTCGCGCAGGATCCGGTAGCCATCGTCCACGCGCTGCGCCGGGGAAGTCGTCACGGGCGCCCCGGGGATCTGCGGCGGCTCGGGCTCGCCGCCCGACTGCGAGATCCCGGCGTTGGGGTCGGCCAGCATCGCCAGGAACTCGATCTCGCTGTAGGACGGGCCGTAGAGCGGCGCGATCATCGGCTGGATCGGCGCCACCGTCCCATCCCACGCGACCGTGTCGCCCCAGGACTCCAGGAAGTGGGTGCCGTTCAGCGCCCACCGGGAGGCCGCGGCCGTCTCGCTGTTCCCGCAGCTCAGGGTGATCGTGTTGGCGACCTTCTCGAACGCGGCGGCGAAGTTGAGCCCGGGCGGAGCGTTGTAGAGGGGGTTGGCCTCGATGCAGACCAGGGTGTCGATCTGCCCCGTAGCCATCGCCCGCGTCAACTCCCCGATCGCGGCGGCGGAATCCGACGCGCTCTCGGGGTCCATCGGGGTGAAGCGGATGGTCTTGCCGATGTTCCCGAGCACCTGGTTGAGTGCGTAGCAGAGGGCGTGGATCTCGGCGGGCTGCGTGGGGCCGGCGAGGACGAGCGTCTCGCCGACGCGTGTGTGCTTCGTGCCGTGCAGGTCCTCGGCGATGAGGTCATCCGCGAGCGCGCTGACAAACTTGGCCGTCTCGCCGCCGAGATCCTCACCCGGGAGCTGAACCGCGTTGATGGCCTGCGCCAGGGCGGCGACGCTCTGCTGCGGGCCCACCCGCTCGAGCACGGCCTTCGCGAGCATCACAGCCACCGCGGGGATGCGCGACGGGGGCATGCGGAGGCGGTGGTCGGCGCAGGAGCCGGTCAGGGAGAAGCCGGGCTCGACCATGTAGAGACGGCTCATGCCGTCCTCGGCCTTCAGCGGCCGGCGGGTGGCGGCGAACTCGCGCTGGTGCACGAGGTTGGCCGGGTCCTCCTGCTCCAAAAAGTTCCGGTCGAAGGACACGATCACCTTGGCGGCGATCTGGCCGTTCGCGCTGATCGTCAGGTGCTCCCGCATCGCCGAGCCGAAGGCGAGCTGCGTGCCCCGGACGGCCGCGGCGTTCTCGGTGGCGTCGTACGCGACCCAGACCGCGTCCGGGTAGCGCTGCATGAAGCGCTGCCGCATGGCCTCGCGGGTGATGCTGGTTTTCTTGTCGGCGATGACCGCCAGGCCCTGGCCGCGGGTGTTGTCGAAGCGGGCGAAGTGCTCCTTGGCCCAGCCCTTGAAGTCCTCCCAGGAAGCGGCGCGGTCCTGGCCGTTCTGGCGGTAGAGCGGGTACTTCAGACGGTCGGGGTCGTAGATGCCCAGGATCGCGGCCTGCGCCCAGACGCTGCTCTTGCCCCTGTTGATCGGGTGGAAGGGGTTTCCCTCGACCTTGGTGGGGCGGCCGTCGTGCGTCTCGACCAGGAGGCCCTCTGCGCCGCCGCCGGGCAGCGGCATGCTGGTGGCGTAGAACATCGGCTTGCCGGGGATGACATCCTCGGGGACCACCGCCGAGTAGGGCATGATCTTGTGGTCGGGGCGGCGGCAGCCGGGGATCGTGGCAGCGCCGGCGAGGGCCACCGAGGCGCCCATGATCTTCAGGAAGTCGCGCCGGGTGGTCTCGGAGCCCAGCTCGCTGGCGCCGGCGGGGAACTCCCGCTCGAGGAAGTCGCGGAAATCGGGGGTGTCGGCGAGCTCGTCGAGGCTGCGCCAGGCCTTCTTCGGGTCGGCGCTTGCCGCGGCCCCCGCGGTCTGCATCAGCCGCTCGTGCACCCTGGCCTGGTGCTTGTCCTTCTTCGTGGGGCAGTGTTCGTGGGCGCTCATGCTGTATTCCGTTCGGCGGATCGTCGCTGCCTGCCTGTGGGTTACCTGCCGGGGCCTAGTAGTGGCACGCGCCGCAGTTCTCGGGCGGGGTCATCATCAGCTGGTTGAAGACGGTGCGGGCGTCGAAGCCGGG
>JAEYVB010000374.1 GCA_023429345.1 Planctomycetota bacterium | reverse complement strand
CTCAAGGAGCGAGCGGGCGGCCGCGAGCTGGTCGGTGTTCTCGGCCGCGATGACGGCGGCGACGCCCTCGGCCTGATCGAGGGTGAGACGGCCGTTCAGGTACGCCCGCGCGGTGAACTCGCCGGGGGTGGCCTGGCGGACCGTCGGGAGTTCGAGAAGGGAGTGCAGTACGCGTTCGAGGAGAGCGGGGTTGCCGGGGAGGATGAGCTCGGCGGAGTCCTCGCCGGTGTAGGACGCGGGAGCGCGATAGGTGATGACCAGCGCCGGGAGGGTCTGGACGCCAAGCCGCAGAGGGGCGGCGAAGCAGGCCCGCTCGAAAGGGTGAGCGGGCGCTGCCAACACGGAGGCGAGCACTTCGCGGGTAGCGGCGCCGGAGAGTCGGATGAGGCCGCGGGTCGAGCGCCCTGGCGGGGAAGCGATGGCCGCGATGGTGTCGCCGGTGGGCATCCGCCGTGATTATGCGCGGTCCGGGAGGCGGGAGCGCCAACGGTCCATCGCGGCGTGATTGGTGAGGTCGTACCACAGCAGCGTGACGGTGATCGACCTCCGGCGGAGGTGGTCGACGTCGGAGCCCTGCTCGGTGGCGCGGAAATCGAGGCCGTGGCCGATGGCCCAGTAGTACGGCTCGTTGCTGGGGTTGAGCCGCCGCTCGTACTGGTCCACGAGGCCGTGGGTGTTCATGGGGCAGACACGGATCGGGGGCATGCGCTCGGGGTCGTAATCGGGATCGGCGTAGGGGTCCGGGAGATTGTCATTCCCGTAGAAGGGGGCGACGGCGCCGGCGCCCGGCGTCGGGGCGGTCTCGGTGACGGGGATGTTGATGCTGATGCACTCGTGGGGCCGGGGGAGGCCGCCCTTGATCACGGCTTCGATCGCCCGGCGGGCGTGGCGGGCGGCGATGTCGAAAAGAGGCCGGCCGCGGCCGATGTGGAGGCTGACGGCGATGGCGGGCACGCCGAGGAAGGCGGCCTCGAGGGCGGCGGCGACGGTGCCGGAGTAGATGACGTTGATGCCGACGTTGGCTCCGGCGTTCATGCCGGATATGACCAGGTCCGGTCGGGAGCCGCCTGCAGCGCCGCTTGCGCCGAACTGCTCGGGCCAGAGGTTGGAGATGGCGAGCTTGACGCAATCGGCGGGGCGGGCGTCGACGGCGATCCCCTGCATGCGCTCGTTGACTCTCACGCGGCGGGTCATCAACGGCTGGTGGAAGGTGACCCCGTGGCTGGTGGCGGACTGGACGGTGAGGGGCGCGATAGGGAACACGGCGGACCGGGGCGAACGGGATGCGGTGTCTGGCGAGAGCAGCGGGCCGCCGAACGAGCCGTCGGCATCGGTGAGGGCATCGAAAAGGGCCACGATGCCGGGAGCGTGGATGCCGTCGTCGTTGGTGAGCAGGATCCGCATGGAGGGGGAGGGTAGGGGACGCGGGTCGGATCGGATGTCGGATGTCGGAGATGATCCTGGACAGGAGAGATGAGGGGCGCCTGGTGCGCGCTGGTCGGTCGTCACGCGCCGATGTGGGCGGCCGACGTAGCGTGATCCGGCGTCGGAGTCACCGCTTTTCGGCGACGAGGTCCCAGACGGGGGGGAGCATCATGAAGGTTTCCGGGTCGGTCGAAGCCCGGAGCCAGGCGGCGTCGAAGGCGTTTGCCTCCTCGCGAGAGATGTATTCCATCTCGACGAGCCTGGGCACGAAGCTCCGCCAGAACGAGTCGGGCCAGGCCCAGATCGAGGAGTCGGGCGTCGCGATGCGCTGGTTGACGGAGAAGTGGACCACTTCCAGCCCGTGCTTGCGGAGCAGGCCGGGGATGCGGCCCATGACGTCGGGGTCGCCGCCACGGTCGCGCCAGGAGCCTGCCACCGCGCGGATGACGCGCGAGAAGGCTTCGACGCGCGGGGCGAGGGTCATGCTCTCGTAGTTGAAGTAATCTTGTATCGCCCACCGGCCGCCGCGCTTGAGCACGGCGGCAACGCCCTCGACCACGGCCTCGGGATCGGTGACGAAGCAGAGGACCCAGCGGGCGTACGCGAAATCGACAGTCCCGCCGCCGACGCACAGGTCGGGGAGCAGTTCGGGGAGTTTCTGAACATCGCCAAGAACGCGTTGCACGTTGCGGCGGCGGCGGCCCTGGACGCGTTCGTGCAGGTTGTGGAGGAACAGGGCGGATTCGTCCACGGCGTAGACCCGCCCCGATTCGGTGGCCAGTTCGGCGAGGTCCATGGTGGCGTGGCCGGGGCCGCAGCCGACGTCAAGGACGGACATGCCGGGCCGGATCCCGGCGCGTTCCCAGAGGGCGTGGGCGGAGGCCGACCAGAGCCGGTGCTGGAGTCCCAGCCGGTCGCTTTCCTGCTCCCCGGTGCCCAGAACGTATTCGGCCCCACCGGCGGCCGCGGTGGAGGAGGGCGGGGGCTGAGTTGGGGTTCTGCTTGGCATGAGGGGGGGAAGCTTAGGCCGGCATCGGGAGGGGCTGATGAGGCGGCGACGTGGGTCTCCTCTGTAGGTATCGGCGATACGGGGAGGCGACACAAGTCCGCCCGGGAGCGGGATTTTCGCTTGCAATCGGGGGTACGCCCTCCAACCCTCACCGGTGCGGGGCCCGTCCGAACGCGGCCGCCCCCACGGGAATGTTCCCTCCACCCCCTTTCCGACTGCTCGCGCGAGCGATTGGCTCGTTCCACCCGGACCGGGTCCCGGCGATGTCGCGCGCCAACTACCGGCGGGAACTGGTCGGGGCCGCGTTGTTCCCGCTGGCGCTGGCGGCGGTCGAGGGGTCGGTCGTGGCGGTGGTGGTGAAGAAGGGGTACGAGGGGTCGGTGCCGCCGACGGTGCTGGCGCTCGTGATCGGGCTGCTGGCCGCAGCGCCGGAGATGGCGAACATCACCAGTTTCTTCTGGGCGGCGCTCTCGCACGGGAAGCGGAAGATGCGCTTCCTGACCGCGCTCCAGGGCGTGGTCGTGGCGATGGTGGCGGTGATCGCGATGGCGCCGCGGACGCTTACCGGCCTGATCGTGCTGGCGCTGGCGGTAGTGACGGCGCGGGTGTGCATGGCGGGCGTGTTCATGCTGCGCGCGACGATGTGGGGGACGAACTACGAGCGGCGGCACCGGGCGCGAATCACCGGGAAGTTCTCGACGGTTCAGGTGACGGTGATCGCGGTGGCGGCGCTCCTGATCGGGTACACGCAGGACCTCTCCCACGCCTGGTTCCGCTGGATCCTGCTGGGCATGAGCGTGCTGGGCGCGGCGGGGGTGGCGGCGTACGCGCGGGTGCGGCTGCGGGGGCAGCGCGGGCTTATCCGTCAGGAGGCCAACGGGAATGAGCACGACCGTCCGACGCTGAACCCGCTGTCGCCTGTCCGCGTGCTGCGGCAGGACCCGGACTACGCGCGGTTCATGCTGTCGATGTTCATCCTCGGGACCGGCAACCTGATGCTGACGGCCCCGCTGACGCTGACCTTGAGCGATGAGTTCGGGCTCGGGTCTCTTGGGTGCATGATCGTCGCCTCGAGCCTGCCGTACCTGACGATCCCCGTCGCGATCCCGTTCTGGTCGCGGCTGCTTTCGCGGCGGCACATCGTGGGGTTCCGGGCGGTGCATTCCTGGGTGTTCGTGGCCTCGCAGTCCGTCATTCTCGTCGCGGCGGCGACTCGGACGCTGGAGCTCATGTACGTGGGGGCGGTCCTGCAGGGTGTGGGGTTCGCGGGCGGCAGCCTGGCGTGGAACCTGGGGCACCTGGACTTCGCGCCGCCGCACAAGTCGGCGCAGTACATGGGGGTGCACGTGACGCTGAACGGGATCCGGGGCATCATCGCCCCGTTCCTCGCGGTCGGGATCTACGAGGCGTTGCGGCACTGGCGGCCGGGGGCCGAGCACCTGGTGTTCGCGCTCAGCGTGGCGCTGTGCATCGTGGGCGCGGCGGGGTTCGTCCGGCTCTCGAGGCGGATGGAGACCCGGCGCGAGGAGCCGCCGACGCTGGCGCCGCGGCGGGCTGCTTAGGGCAAGAAGAACGAGAGAAGGGCACGGGCAGGGATGCCCGTGTCACGGGGCGGCGTGGTCGTGGAGGGCGCGGCGGTAGACCTCGATGCACTCGCGGGCGGCGCCGTCCCACGTGACGGAGGTAAGCTCCATGGCGCTGTGCTCGCGCAGCGTGCCCGCGAGCGCGGGGCGGCGGAGGACGGCGAGGATCTTGTCGGCCATCTCGTCGGTGTTCCAGAAGTCGACCTTCAGGGCGTGGTTCAGGACCTCGGCGACGCCGCTCTGCTTGGAGATGATCACGGGTATGCCGTGCTGCACCGCCTCGAGCGCCGCGAGGCCGAAGGGCTCGGAGGTGCTGGGCATCACGTAGCAGTCGGCGATCTCGAAAACCCGTTCGAGGTCGGCCCCGCGGAGAAAGCCGGGGAAGAGGACCCGGTCCTGGATCCCGAGATCGGCCGCGGCGGCGATCATGTGCTCGGCGAGGTCGCCGGAGCCGGCGACGACGAACTTCACGTTCGGCATCTTTTCCAGGACGCGCTTGGCGGCGGCGAGGAAATACTCGGGGCCCTTCTGGGCGGTGACACGGCCGAGGAAAAGGACGATGCGGTCGGTGGGCTCGAGGCGGGTGCCGGGCGCCGGGCGCGGCGAGCGGGGATCGATGCCGTTGTAGACGATGTCGATCTTGCCCGGATTCACGCCGTAGTGCCGGGCGCAGATGCTCTTCGTGAACGCGGAGACGGCGATGACACGGTCGGCGGCCAACATGCCGCGGCGCTCGAGGTCGTAGATGGGCTGGTTGATGTGCTCGCCCGATCGGTCGAGCTCGGTCGAGTGGATGTGGACGATGAGGGGGCGGTCGGTGACGCGGGCGATGGCGATCCCGGCGGTGAAGGTCGGCCAGTCGTGGGCGTGCACGACGTCGAAGGATTCGTGCCGGGCGAGCGCGACCACGAGCCTGGCGAATTCGTTGGTCGCGTGGGCCAGGTCGCCCGCGTATCGATCGGTGCGATGCTCCAGGGTCGCAGAAACCGCGTCGGCTTCGACGGGGTCGCCCGACGCGGGGGGGCTGGTCGCGAGGTGCAGAGCCTGGCGCGCATGGGCCTCGGCCATCGGGATCCCTTTGCCGGCTGCCTGCCCGTAGGGCGAGGGGAGGGCGGCCGGGATCTCTCGCAGCACGGCACGTTCGAACATCGGCTCGGCGGCGGCGGCCGAGCGTGCGCGGCGGGCGCCCGACGCGAGGACGGTGACCAGGCCCGGCTCGGCGTCGTCTGCGAGTCTGGGGATGAGGAAGACGACCTCGTGGCCCAGGCGGTCGAGCGCCCGGGTGAGCCCGTGACAGGCGACACCCAGGCCGCCGGTGATGTAGGGGGGAAACTCCCAGCCGAGCATCAGGATTCGCATCGCGTCTCCGTGCGGCTACTCGGCCGTTCCGCCCGCGTCCATATCACCGAGGTTGCGGAAGCACGCCTCGTAGCCGAGGAGCAGCTTGAGGATGTTCTCGACGTTCTCGCGGCCGCCGGTCGGCCCGGGGATCGGCGAGCGGAAGGTGAAGAGCATGTCGTCGGAGCGGAAGTGTTCGAAGGTCGGCTGGGGGCCGTGGTAATCGAGTTCGGCGAGCTCTTCCGCGATCAGGTCTTCGAGGTGGTCTCCGTGGTCGACGAGCTGACTCTCGATGGATTCGCTCAGCCAGCGGTCGGCCATAACCAGCGATACGTAGAGACGGCCATCTGCTGCCCCCTCCGCGCCCCCCTCCGCACCAAGGCGGTAGGACGCCGGGGCGGCGGAGTTTTTGGCCCGGCAGATGAGGATCTGGCCGCGGATCTCGCAGGGGCCAAAGACGCCCGCGGCCTCGGCCCGGGCCTTGATGTCTTGGAGCAGGGGCAGGATGTCTGTTCCGGCGCTGGCCATCGGGGCGGGGGTCTCCATCTTGGGGAGGTCAAGGGTAGACGCGCCCCCCTCCGCCGGCCCGCCATGGAGTCGATGGACTGGCCTCCGGCCGCGGCCGCACTATACTTCCCGCCCCCCACCCCCGCCCGTGTACGGACGGGGCGAGGGCAGGCGCCCAGGTGGCGAAACTGGCAGACGCACCACCTTGAGGTGGTGGCGCCCGAAAGGGTGTGGAGGTTCGAATCCTCTCCTGGGCATTCGGCGAGAGACCCCCGTGGAAGCGGGGGTCTGTCGTTTTTGGCTGCATTTCCGGGGTGTGCCTGTAGGATCAGGGTTCCTGCCCCCCGACGGGATCGCAGGCCCGGGCCATCTCGGGTTTCGATGGGGCTGTTTTCGCGGAAGGGTTGTTGATGCGGAGGCGGTTGCTGGCGTTGCTTGCGGGGGCCTTTGCGCTGGGGAGTTCGGCGGCCGCGGCCCAGGAGCCCGCGGCCGGCGCGGTTCCGACGGCGGCGGGCGCTGTCGAGTTGATTCCGCGGGCGGTGCTCTTTGGCAACCCGGACCGGGTGCGAGCGATGCTGAGCCCGGACGGGACGCAGATCGCGTTCCTGGCGGCCCACGGCGGCGTGCTGAATGTGCACGTGGGGCCGTCGGAGGATCCCTCGCGCGCGAGGGTGGTCACCAGCGCGTCGAAGCGGGGCATCCAGCGGTACCAGTGGGCACCCACCGGCAAGCACATCCTCTATTCCCAGGACCGCGACGGGGACGAGAACTGGCACATCTACTGCACGGATGTGAGCACCGGCGCGACGACCGACCTGACGCCGTTCGAGACGATCCCCGGGCCGGATGGCAAGCCGCTGCGGGGCGCGGACGGGGCGCCGCTGCGGCCGAGCGCCAAGATCGTTGCGACGTCGAGAAAGCACCCGGACTCTGTCCTGCTCGCCGTGAACAACCGGGACCCGCGCC
>JAEYVB010000350.1 GCA_023429345.1 Planctomycetota bacterium | reverse complement strand
ACGCTGATCCGCACCGCCCACCAGGCCAACGGTGCGCTTCTCCTGGCGGCAGCGCTCATGGGCGCGATGTGGTCCAAGCGGCTCGCCCGGCTGGCCCGCACACCCTGAAAACGAAAAACGCGGCCGGGCGCGTGTCCGCCGCGGCCGCGTGGGGATCAGCCCCGATCGGGATCAGCAGCAGCCGTTGCCGCAGCAATCATCTTCGCAGCAGTCGCCGCAGGACTCGCAGCAGCCGCCGCCAGTGCAGCAGCCGTCCTTGCAGCCGCAGTCGTCGCACGAGCAGTCCGTGCAGCAGCAGGCGTCGGCCGCCGGGACCGGGGAAGTCGCGGGGACCGGGCCCATCGCGGCGAAGGAGATGGAGCCGAGGCTGAGCAGAACGAGAGCGAGAATCGATTTCATGACATGAATCCTTTGGTATCGATGGTGGTCTGCGCCGCGCCGGGACCGTCCGGCGTCGGCAAGGCGGGCGCACCGCGGGACCCCGCGTGCGCAGTCGTCCGAACCGGAGTCCGTCCGACTAGACCGTCAGCACCGACTTACTCACGAGGCGTTCTCGTCCGGAACGTGGCGGCGGCTTCCCGTCGAGGAATGCAGGCCGCTTGGGAGCCGGGCTGAGTTCCACGACGGAGGCCCATGCCGGGCGGACCGGCTCGCCGGGATCGTCCTTCTGCTGCTGCTCGCGCTCCCCGGACGGGGCCGTGCGGTGCTGGACGGGCGTGCTCTGGGTGAGCAGGCAGCGGCCGCAGTTTGTGCAGGCCGCCGGCTCGTCCAGGTCGCACATCGGGCAGGCGGGCTCTGGCCGCACCTCCTCGACACCGCAGCACGTGGAGCCGCAGCTTTCGCTTGAGGCCAGCGCTTCCTCGACCGCATGGCCGGCGCACGACCGCTCGAACCGTCCGCCGAACAGCGGCTGGGCGATCAGGGACAGGATGAGGAGCGCCCGCAGCAGCACAACAGCTTATATACCCCTCTCCGGCCGGCGCTCGGCGGGGGAAACCGCCCCGATCGGGATCCGGCTCGTGGGCTCTACCATCCGGCATGCCGACCTCCACCGCCGCCGCATTGACCCCAGAAACCCGCGCTCGGCACCACGACTGGCTGTTGCAGGTGACCCAGATCCCCACCGCCGCGGGCCGGGAGGGGCGGGTGATCGAGTGGGTCCGGGCGTGGGTATCGGAGCGGCCGGACCTGAAACTCCGGGAAGACCCGTCCGGGAACCTTGAGATACGGCTCGCGGGTGAGGCCCCATCATCGGCAGCGCCCGTCTACTTCACGGCGCACCTGGACCATCCCGCCTTCGTGGTCGAGCGGGTGATCAGCCCTTCCACGGTGCAGCTCGCCTTCCGGGGCGGCGTGATGGACGACTACTTCCGCGAGGCTCGGGTGGTGATCCACACGCGGGAGGGTGCGCGGCACGCGGCGACCCTCACGGGACAGACGGACCCGACCTCGCCGCTCTTCAAGTCGTACCTCGCGGAACTGGACCGCGGAACCGACGGCATCACCACCGCCGACATCGCAACATGGGACCTGCCCGAAGCGTGCATCCGCGACGGCATCCTGTACACGCACGCTTGCGACGACCTGGCGGCGCTCGCGGCGGCCCTCGCGGCGTTTGATGTGCTGCGCGAGGAGCGCGGCCGCGGCCAGGAGCCCCCGCCCCAGCCCGTGCGGCTGCTGTTCACCCGGGCCGAAGAGATCGGCTTCGTGGGCGCGATCGCGGCGTGCCGCGAGGGCACGATGCCCCGCAACGCCCGCGTGATCGCGCTCGAGAACAGCCGCAGCTTCGACGACTCTCCGATCGGCGGGGGTCCGATCGTTCGCGTCGGCGACCGCCTCAGCATCTTCTCACCGACGCTGACCTCCGCCATCGCGAAGCGCGCCGAGGACATCGCCGGCGGCGCTCAGCCGACGGCGGCCCAGAAGCTCAGCGAGCGACCGTCCTGGAAATGGCAGCGGAAGCTGATGGCGGGCGGGGCGTGCGAGGCGACCGTCTTCTGCTCCGCCGGGTACGACGCTACCTGCCTCTGCCTCCCGCTGGGCAACTACCACAACATGGCGGACCTGGCGGCCGTGCAGGCCGGGACGAACACCGCGCCGGCGAAGATCGGGCCGGAGTTCATCGCGCTGGCGGACTTTGACGGGCTGGTGGATCTGCTGGTCGCCTGCGGGGAGCACATCCCCGGGTCGCCGTCGGTCCGCGACCGCATCGACAAGCTCTGGAACGAGCGCGAGTTCGTGCTCCGCGAGTAACCTCGCGCCCGCGCGGTTACGACCTCGAAAGCGATGCCTCGCTCGCATCGATCGGCGCGGGCACCGGTACCTTTCGCAGCAGGCCGCGATACTCGCCGTACGCCTGCGGGTGACTCTTGTGATCGCTCACGCGGTCGGCGACGACCTCAAGGGCCGCGGCGCGGAGCAGCGCGCGGAGCCGTTCCTCGTTGAACGGGTGCGGGTGCATGTGGTCGGTGTAGTTCGAAAGATCGACCAGCAGCCAGAGCAGGCCGCCCTCGCGGAGCAGCCGGCGGATCTCCAGAAGCACCGCCTCCGGATCGCTGACGTGGTCGAGGGCGTTCTCGATGATCACCAGGTCCGCGAAGCCCGCGGGGAGCGGGATCCGCTCGCCGGCGGCCTCCAGGTACGTGATGTGGTCCGCCGCCGCGGGGAGAAGGCCCTCCTCCGCGTAGCTCCTGGCCAGCGGGTCGACGGCAACCGCCCGGCGCCAACGGGGGGCCGCGGCCACCGCGGGGTAGGGGCCGGCGCCGATCTCAACGACGCTCTGCCCGGCGCACCACTCATCAAGCCCGGCCGCGCCGACTCCCTCGAGCGCCCCGCCGAGCTCCAGCAGCCGCTCCCGCTGCCAACCCCCGAATACCTGTTCAAAGGGCGCGTGGAGCGAAGCCCGGCCCTTCTCGGTCTTGATGAGCCAACGCCAGTAGGCGAGTTCTTCGCGGTGCTTCTCGCGGTCGATGGTGCTGCCGGAGAACTTCTCGAGCGCCTCTTCGAGCCGTGCGACGCGGTCGCCGAGGCGCTCGAGGCCCGCATCCACGCCCGCGACCCGCTGATCCAAGGGCCACACGCCCGGCCGCATGGCCCGGGCGACGAGTCGTTTCAGGAGGTGTTTGGCGGGCATCGGGGGTTCCGACTGAGTTTCTGTCTGGGGCCCGGGGGCCATGAAGTGCCGATGAAGTGGGTTCCTACCCGGTGGGTTCCGCCGGGCTTGCCTTAGAATAGCGGCCGTGCGGGCAAAACCGCGGCGGCCCGCACCGCCCCGCACCACCCGCCCCTCGCTTTCGGAAGGCCCGCATGTTCGGACAGCCACAGCGATCGCCTGATTCTCCCGCCGGCCGGGGTGGGCCGCCGCTCCCGACGCCGGGGCCGCAGCCGGGCGTACGCGGGAGTTTCGACCGCAACGTCGGCCAGCTGAAGAAGCGGCTGATCACCGAGGCCACGGGCGCGATCGCCATGCTCGAAGCGGCGTTGGATGCCCTGTGGAAGCTGGACGTCGAGGCCGCCAAGGAGGTCCGTCGCCGGGACGACCGCATCGACGAGGAGGAGGTCGCCATCGAGGCCGAGTGCTTCCGCCTCCTGGCCCTCGAGCACCCCTTCGCCCGCGACTTCCGCCTGATCGCCTTCATCCTGAAGGTCAACGGCGACATCGAACGCGTGGCCGACCACGCCTCCGGCATCGCCAAGGTCACCGGCAAGCTCGACAAAACGCAGTCCATCCAGTGGCCGACGGCCCTCCAGGACATGGCCCAGCGCGTGCCGATGATGTGCCATTCGCTCCTCCGCGCTGTGCTCGACGAGGATGCGGGGATCGCCCGGCAGATCGTCGCCGAGGACGAGACGATCGACAGCCTCGAGAAGCGGCTCTTCACCGAGATCGAGGAGATGATGCGCCGCGACCCGGAGGTCACCCGCAATGGGCTCCTGCTCTACCGCATCGGACGCGATCTTGAGCGCGTGGGCGATCTCATGAAGAACATCGCCGAGGATGTGATCTACCTCGCCACCGGCACGATCGTGCGGCACGAGGCCAAGCGCAGCCAGCACCAGGCCCCCGCACCCCAGCCGCCCAGGCCCGCGCCATGAGCACGGAGCCCACCGCCCCGAATGTCACCGCCGCTGCGCTCATCGAGGCGCGCCGGGTGCTCGAGGCGTTCTGCACCGCGCCGGCGACGATCGAGACCGTCGAGTCCTGGGCCCTACTCCTGCACAGGGCGCTCGCGGCCGGGCAGAAGATCCTGATCTGCGGCAACGGCGGCTCCTCCTGCGATGCGGCCCACTTCGCTGAGGAACTCACCGGGCGCTTCCGGGCCGACCGCAAGCCGCTCGCGGCCATCGCCTGCAACGATGCCGGCCACATCACGTGCACCGCCAACGATTACGGCTTCGAGCACATATACGCCCGCTGGGTCGCCGCGCTCGGCCGCCCCGGCGACTGCCTCATCGTCCTCTCGACCAGCGGCAACTCGCCCAATATCGCCGGCGCCATCGCCGCGGCCAGGGCCGGCGGCCTCATCACCATCGCGCTCCTGGGCAAGGACGGCGGCGCCCTCCGCGGCCGCGCCGACCACGAGCTGATCGTCCCCGGCTCGACCAGCGACCGCATTCAGGAGCTGCACATGCTGGTGCTGCACATCCTGGTTGAGGGCATCGAGGCCCGGCTGGGCGTCTGATCCCGCAGCGTACAGTTCGACCGTGACCCCCGCGCTCCTGATCATGCTGGCGTGGGCGGCGGCCCAGGTGCTCTCGCCGGCGGCGGTGATCCTGCACCTCGTCCGGCATGGCACGCGCCGGCTCTGGCTTGCGTTCCTGTGCCCGCTCGGCGCATTCCTGGCGTTCGGCCTTGACTCCGCGGCGATCGCGCAAGCCGAGTCGTCGTGGAGCTTGGCTCCCCGCGGCCTGCACTTCGCGGCCGCGGTTGGCGTGCTCGGCATCGCGCTCCAGGTCATCGGCTGGCGCGCGGTGCTGCGGCGTCGGCCCGGACCCGGCGCATGCCGCGCCTGCGGCTACGACCTCCACGGCATGGACCGCTGCCCCGAGTGCGGCAAGCCGACGGTATTAGGACCGTCGCCGGTAAGCATGCTCTCTTACGCCCGCAGGATCCCGCGCGAACGGAGCAGCTCGAGGCAAGCGGCCACGCTGTCATCGACGCTCATGGTCGCGGGGGTGAGGACCAGATCGGGCTTCCCGGGCGCCTCGTAGGGGTCGTCGATGCCGGTGAATCCCTTGATCTCGCCGGCGCGGGCCTTCTTGTAGAGACCCTTGGGGTCGCGCTGCTCGCAGACATCGATCGGCGTGTCACAGAAGACCTCAAGGAAGGCCATGCCGTCCTTATCGTGCAGGGCGCGGACGGCGTCGCGGTCGGCGGCGTAGGGGCTGATGAAGCTCGTGATGGCGATCGAGCCGGAATCGGCGAAGAGCTTGGCGACCTCGCCGATGCGGCGGATGTTCTCGGCGCGGTCCGCGGCGGAGAAGCCCAGGTTTTTGTTCAGCCCCATGCGGATGTTGTCGCCGTCGAGGCGGTAGGCGTGCAGCCCGCGGTTGACGAGGGTCTGCTCCAGTGCCGAGGCGATGGTGCTCTTGCCGCTGGCGGAGAGGCCGGTGAACCACAGCGTGCACCCGGT
>JAEYVB010000314.1 GCA_023429345.1 Planctomycetota bacterium | reverse complement strand
AGACGGCCTTGCCGTCGGCGTTCTTGGCGTCGAGCGCGGACATGCTGGCGGAGCGGTCGATCAGGATGACGTGCTTGCCGCCGGCGGCCGCGGTTCCGCGGATCTGCGGCTGGCCGAGCGCCAGGAGGATGGCCGCGAGCGCCAGGAGCTGGAGCAGCAGGAGGATGTTCTTGCGGAGACGCTGGAAGGGGGCGTTGGCCTGGAAGTCCTCGATGGCCTTCTTCCAAAGAAGGGTGGTCGAAATCTCGACATCGCGCCGGCGCAGCTTGAGGAAGTAGAGGATCAGGAGCGCCGGTACTGCGATGGCGGCGGCCCAGACGGCGAGCATGGGGGTGAGCCAGGTCACTTGAGCACCCCCCGCTTGCGCAGGTAGTCGAGGATCAGCGTGTCGAGCGGTGTATCGGTCCGCACCGTCAAGAGCGAAAGCTCCCGCCTGGCGCAGAAGTCGCGGAGCTGGTCGCAGTAGGCGGCGAGGTTCGCCTTGTACCGCCGCAGGAGCGGCGCCGAGATCGTCACCTCCGCAAGGTCGCCGTCCTCGATGTCCTTCAGCCGCAGGTCGCCGGCGAGGCCCTCCGGGCCGGTGGGGTCCACCTCCTGCGGCGAGAGCACCTGGAGACAGAAAACGTCGTAGCCGCGGCCGACCAGCAGCCGCAGGCCCGTCTCATACCCCTCCTTGATGAAGAAGTCGGACATGACGAGCATGATGCCCTTGCCGCGCCGGGTGAGGGCAATGCGCTTGCACGCCTCGGTGAACGGGGCGGGGCCGGATGGCCTCAGGCCGCAGAGGAAGCGGGCGAGGTCCTGCGTGCGGCGGCGGCCGCGGATATCGCGGAGCGTGTGCAGCGTTGACTCGGTCAGCTCGGCGTCGCCGTTCTCGCCCGTGGCGGACGCCACGGAGCCGCCGATCGCCGAGATGGTGACGCGGTTGAGGTTCACCAGCCCGATATAGCCGAGCGCCATGGCCATACGCTGCTGGAAGAGGAACTTGTGCGGGTTTCCGCAGTCGGCGGAGGCGGAGCAGTCCATCACGATGTGCAGGGCCAGGTCCTCCTCCTCGAGGAAAAGCTTGAGGAAGAGGCGGTCGAGGCGGCCGAAGATGTTCCAGTCGATGTGGCGGAGGTCATCGCCGACGACGTAGGGCCGGTGATCCGCAAACTCGACGGACTCCCCCCGCTTCTTGGAACGCCGCTCGCCCTTGAGCTTGCCGGAGAAGATCTTGCGGCTGGTGTAGTCCAGGTGCGAGATCTTGGCGATGAGTTCGCTCGAGAGCAGGTCCTCGATCGACTTGGGCCGGGTTGGGTTGGCTGTTCGGAGCATAGAGAGAACAGGGAGAAAGCTGCCAGAGAAAGATCGGCAAAGCGACCGCCGCGTTCTCCTACCCGCGGGGGTCGGTCGGCGTCAGTTCCAGGATCTGCCGCACGATCGCGTCGGTGTCCACGCGGTCGGCCTCGGCCTCAAAGTTCAGCAGCAGGCGGTGCCGCAGGGCGAGGAGCGCCACCTCGCGGACATCCTTGTACGACACGTGGTAGCGGCCGTCGATCAGGGCCCGCACCTTCCCGCCCAGCAAGAGCGCCTGCGCGGCGCGGGGGCTCGCCCCGCAGCGGATGTACTTGTTCGTCGGTCCGCCGGGCCCGCCCGCGGCGTACTGCCCCTCGGGGTGCGTGGCCAGCACCAGCTTGGAGACGTACTCCTTCACGTGCGGCGCGACGATCACGCCGCGGACGAGCTGCTGGGCGGCGAGGATCTTGTCGGCGTCCAGAATTTTCCTTGATTCCGGCGTCTTCTGGCCGGTGGTCCTGTCGAGGATGGTCATCAGGTCCTCGAGCTGCGAGTATCCGACGACGATCTTGAACATGAAACGGTCGAGCTGCGCCTCGGGGAGGGGGTAGGTGCCCTCCTGCTCGATGGGGTTCTGCGTCGCCAGAACGATGAACGGCTCCTGCAGGCGGTAGGTCGTCCCGCCGCTGGTCACCGCGTGCTCCTGCATCGCCTCGAGGAGCGCCGACTGAGTCTTGGGCGTGGCCCGGTTGATCTCGTCCGCCAGCACCACCTGGGCGAAGATCGGACCGCGCTGAAACTGGAAGCCGCGCCGGCCGGTCTCCGGGTCCTCGGTCACGATGTTCGTGCCGATCACGTCGGCGGGCATCAAGTCGGGCGTGAACTGAATCCGGCTGAAGGGCAGGTTCAGCGTCTGGCTCAGGGTCCGCACCAGCAGGGTCTTCCCCAGGCCGGGGACGCCCTCCAGGAGCACGTTGCCGCCCGCGAAGAGGCACGTCAGCACGCCCTCCACGACGGTCCGGTGCCCCACCACCACCTTGCCGATCTCGTCAACGAGGCCGTTGAATGTATCCCGAAAGGCCTCGCACTTGGCGCGGACTTCGGCGGGGGTCTGCTCGGCTGCGGTCATCGTGGACATTGGAAACTCCAGACTCACCGGGATGCCCGCACGGAGCACCCCGCGGTGTAGCTCACTCTTGCATATCTTCCTGGGCACGCTTCTTCGCCTGCATCAGGCGCGACAACCCCTCGTCCTTGCCCGGCTCGGGCTTGCTCTTCTTGACGATCACGGCCGCCTGCTCCGGCTCCCCGCCCAGAGCGATGGGGCCCGACGATTGCTTGCGGACGCGGTCCGGCGAGGCCTCGAACTTGACCTTCGCAACCGCCGGAGACTGCGCCGCCGCGGCCGCCTGCGCATTCACCGACACCTCGGCCTGGGCCGCCCTGTTCGCCATCGACTGCCGGGCCTGCTCCCTCGCCGTGCGCAGTGCATCCATCTGCACGCCCGCCTTCTCACGCCGGGCCCTGAGGCCCTTCGCGACGGCCGCGGCCATCGCGTGGAAATCAACCCGCACGCGTCGGACGCCCACATCCAGCAGGAACATGCCGACGCCGAGGATCGCGACCACGAGCCAGATCGGCGTGGTCGCGACCGGCATCTTCAGCCCCTCGCGACGCCACAGGGATTCCTGGCCGGGGTCGACGCTGAGGATCTTGCCACCGGTCATGCTGGCGACCTGCCGGAGCAGCGGCATGTTGTCGGTGAGCGCCCGGAACTCATCGGCGAACGGCTTGGTCACCGAGGCCTGCACCGAGCCCTCCATGATGCCCTGGCCGCTCGGGTTGGGCGCTGCATACTTCATGCTCACGACGTAGGAGCCCGCATCCGCGGAATCGAACCTTCCCTCGTATCTCCCGGGCCCGACCTGCTGAAGCTCGAGGTCCTGCCCCTCGCCGTCCGGGCCTGCGACGCGTCCTTTGAAACGGGCGAAGTTGAGACGCTCCCCGGCCTGGTCGAGCGCCTCGACGATGACCCGCGTCTCGTCTCCGATCTTCTCCGTGGTAACTCGCAGATTCGCGGAGCCCGAGGGACGCATCGCCCAACGGATGTGCTGCTCCCAGTAGGCCCGGTACCCCGGCCACCCGACCCACGCGGGATTCCAGCGGCTGGTCGCGTCGGACGTGTACGCCACCACGCGCCCGAGGCCGAAGTTCCACTGCGCCGCGATCGGGTCGTTCTCCTTGCCCCGGAGCGTGACGATGGCCAGGCCCTCGCGCTCGCTGGTGACCACGTACCCGGAGAGCGGCGGAACGCCCGTGATGCCGCGCATGGTCTCCGTCGGGATCGCAACGACCGCGGGCACGAAGGGGTCGCCCTCCCAGATGAGGGAACGCTTCACCGTCTGCGCTTCCTTGATGAAGATCTGGACGATCTGGCCCAGCCCGCCCTGGTTCACGACCTCGTAATGCCGGCCTCCGGTCGCGTCCGCGATGTTCTTCAGACGGCCGAGGTCGGCCGGGTTGTGCGGGTACACACCGACCGTCGAGATGGTCACCCGGTCCTTGCGGTACATCTGCAGTAGCCGCTGGCTGGGCATCGAGGCGTCGCCGTCGGTGATCATGATCACGTGCTTGGCCCCGGCGTCGACCTGCGTGAGGCCCTGCAGCGCCTTGGCGAGCACGCTCTCGTAATCGGGCATATCCCCGAACGCGAGGTTGTTGATCGACCGCCGGATCGCCGCGCCGTCACCCACCTCGCTGATGGGATGGACCCAGGTCGCCATCGAGCCGCCCCGCGGGTCGTACTCCACGATGCCCGCAAGGTCGAGCCGCGACAGGGCATCGACCGCGGCCTGGGCCGTCTTCTTGCCCCACGAAACACCGTCGGGCATCTCGATCGAGTGGCTCACCACCACCAGCGCCCCGCGCGGCATCTGCCGCTTCTGCGGCGGGTCCAGCCGCACCGGCAGAGCCTCCTCCAGCGGCGAGCCGATCCACCCGCCCGCCCCGAACGACTCGGGCCCGCCGATCATCACCAGCCCGCCCCCCGTCTCGTGGACGTAGGCCTTCAAGTTCTCCTGCGCCTGCTGGCTGAAGTTGTACGCGGGCTCGTTGGCGAGCACGATGGCGTCGTAGCCGTTCAGTTCCGTCAGGGTCTTGGGCGCCTGGTCGGACGTCATCACCTCGGCGTTGATCTTCGCGTCCGTGAGCGACGCCAGCAGCGGCTGGATCTCCCCCGCATCCTCGCAGATGATCAGCACCCGCCCCTCGCTCGATACAAACGTGATCGCCAACTGCTCGTTGTTCTCGAGGATCGCGTCGCCGCGGCCGCCCTGGGCCGTTTCGAGCGGCTCGAAGTGCGCCTTGTACTCCTGCGGGCCCGCCCGGTGGGCCGTGACCGGCACCGCGAAGACGTTCGGCCCCGGGGCCAGCCGCACGAGCATCCCGAGCCCCTCGGTCTCGGGATCGATGTCGACCGGGTCCCCGTTGATCAGGATGTTGAGCCGCCCGGTCGTTTCCCGCGTGGCGTTCACCACCACCTTTAGGTCGATGTTCTCCCCCATGCGCGCCGTTGTCGGGGCAACGAGTTGATCCAGGATCACCTCGTTCTCAAACGAGTAGGTCATCGGGAGAATGTCGATCGGGATGCCCACCGCCCGCGCCGCTTCGGCCGCCTCCAGAAGGCTCCCCGAGGTTTCGTTCCCGTCGGTGAAGAGCACCAGCCGATACGCGGCATCCTCCGGGCGCGTCGCCATGGCCAGCCGGATGCCCGCCGCCAGGTTGGTCCCGAGCGCCGACCCGAGGACTCCCTTCTCGACGCGGTCCGTGAGCTTGCTCGGGAGCGATTGCACGATGGCGTCGGAGGTCACCGTCACGACGCCCAGCCGGTCGTCCTTCCGCGTGTTCTGCCCGCGAGAACGCTCGACGTACTGCTCCGAATCCTTCTGCCACTGCAGGGGGATCGAGCGGCTGGCGTCCAGCACCGCGGTCACCGCGACATCCTTTGCTTCCCTCCGCCACTGCGGCTCCGCGAGGGCCGCCGCGAGGAGCGCGATCACCAGCAGCCGGGCGACCAGCGCCACCCGCCGGGTCGTTGTCGCCAGCCCGGAGAGAAGCGACCGCCCCCACCAGAGCACCAGCGTTGCGCCGGCCGGGATCAACCACAGCCAGAACGGATTCGCGAACTCGACCGGTCCAATCCGGAGCGAACCGAGCACCAGATGAAGGGATTGTCCCATCACCCGTGCACCCCTCCATCATCCGCACGAGGCGACGATGCACGCCGCGTCCTTGCCGGCGCAGGGAACGCCTGGATGCGTGTGTTGCCCGAATCCAGGACGTACGCCGTCTTCCCGATCACGGTGATGCCCCAGGGTGTCGAGATCTGTCCCTTATCCGAGCCCGGCTCTCCGAATAGCCCCAGGAGCTCGCCGGTCCCCAGATCAAGATGCCTCACGCGGTGGTTCCCGTACTCGCTCACGAGCGCCGATCCGTCCCCCAGCAGCTCGATGCCGTAGGGATAGCAGAGTTGTTCGGGAGCCGACCCCGCCATTTCCGGCGATCCGAACCACCGCCGGAGTTCCCCGTCAAGCCCGAAGACCCCGATCCGGTGGTTGCAGGCGTCGGCCACGTACAACTCGCCCCGGAGGGGGTCGATCGCGATCGATTGGGGTCGATTGAACTCCGCCTCAGGGCCGGGCCCGTGCCCCATGCTCCCGAAACTGAAAAGCGGCCGGAACGCTCCGTCGAACACGCTGATCCGGTCATTGTCCCCATACTCCGAGACGTAGATCCGCTCCGCGTGCTTCCCATCCGCAGCCGGAAGGATTGCCACATCCGTCGGATAGATGAACTCGCCATCGCCTTTGCCATACCTGCCGAAGCTCCCGAGCAGCGTCGGCTGCAACCCCGGGCCCGACGGCGGGGAGAAGACCATCACCCGGTGGTAATGCGTGTCCGCGACATAGATGGCCTCGCCCTCCGGGAAACCCGGTGGCGTCGGTCCGACGGTGATACCGCAGGGCTTGCCCTGCGCGTGCTCCGGCATCGTCCAGAGCGCGACGCACCGCCCGGTTTCCGGGTCGAACTGCTGAACCCGAGCCGACTTATCGATGACCCAGAGCGAGTCCGTGCCCGCATCGATGCACCGCGGATACACCATCTGCCCCGGGCTGGTCCCAACCTCCCCGAACGTCGCGGTCGTCCGCAAGGCGCGAGAACCATCCAGCCCCGAATCCGAGGAGCCGCCGCACCCCGCCAGACCGGCCGCCGCGGCCATTGACGCCGCCCACGGGATGACCTGCCACACCCTTCGCACCCGCATCGCCTCCGGGGGATACACCCGACCCGTCTTCATACCAGACTACCCGGGTCAAGGTTTTGGTGCGCACCGGCTTTATCACATCAAAGGCGGGGCTTCGCTCACCTGGATGCAACCGGTGCCCGGTCCAGATCGACCACGTTCTCCACGCCGTAGCTGGCCAAGAGCGTGTCCAGATCGAACGCAGCCGGCCGCGGCCGGGTGCCCCCTGTTTCGGGGTCGTAAAGCCGCATACGAACCCTGGTCTTCCCCAGGTTTACGCTCGCCAGGATCTCGCCCGGCACCCGGGGCCGGGCCGCCTCCGGCCCTCCCCCCCGCACCGTAACCGGTTCGTAACCGGCGAGGTCCGATGAAAGGACGATCGCCCCGGCTCGGTCGGCCACTTCGATGCGGACCGGTTCGTAGGTGTCCGGGTTGAGCAGGAATCGGCGGAAGCCACTGTCCAGGGGCAGGGACACGACCAATCCGCGGCCGTCCGCGCTCCATCGAACGTCGGGCCTCCCGGAAATCCCGGCGCCCGCTTCGGGGAATGGCGTGATACCCATCAATCCGATCAGGTCCACCGGGTGCACCGGCAGCCCGAGCTCAGCAATCCGCCGCGGATCCGCGTTCGCGTGGGTTCCAATGTGCGCCTTGCGGGCCTCGCCCTTGCCAAGCTCGATCCACCAGAACTTGTCCGAGTTGCTCCCCAGAACCGCGACCGGCTCGCCGACCTTCGAAAGCGTCAGGTTGACCTTGTCCGGCCGGATGTACTGGAGGTGCCCCTCCACCTGCTCGGTTTTCTCTTCCCCTTCGCGATCGGGGAACCAGATCCGCACCACCGCCCGGGCCCAGAGCGAGCGGAGGTCCGTCACGCGCTGGTTGTAGTTCTCGGCCATCTCTGCGTAGGCCGGCGCCGGCCCCCGAGCCACGACGGGCTCATCCTTCGGGCCGGCCCAGCCCGGACCCGCGCAGCCCGCGAGCAGGACCGCGGCCGCGGCGCTGCACGCTCCCCCCAAGCGAGCAAGACTGGTCATGCCTGCGTCTCCCCCGCCATCACCGACCCCAGTTGCTCGATCGCGGCGGCGATCGCCGTATCGTCCATCCCGGGGTCCAGCACGGATATCGGCTCCGCCGGCGTCGCCCCGGCGGGCGTAGACCGCCGCAGGACCATGACGGCCCGGCCCTGGTCATCGCGGCGGTTCCCCTCGAACTTGAATAGCCGCTTCCGGACAAGCATCAACGCCAGCACGTACCGGAACGACTGCCGGCTCGGCTCTTCAGCGCCCTCGAGCTGCTCCAGGAGGTCCGCCATGGAATCGTCATCGATAAACGGACGCTTGGTCTCGCTGGCAGCACCCATCACCGCCCGCCAGTGGCCGAACACCCGGAGGGGCGGCTCCGGCCTTGCCCCGCTCTCCCACGCCGGCACGGCGAAGTCCAGCCGTCGCAGGGACTCTTCCCCCTCCCGCTCCGCCAGGACAGCCACGTAGGGTTGACCGACCTCGATCGTCGACCCCGTGGCAGCGCACACCCCCGTCGGGCGGGCGATCTCGTAGCTGGAATCCGTCAGTTTCGCCATGGGCGCAGTGTAGGGTCGGCGGTGCGCGGTGCTTCCCGGAGGGGCCCGTCACCCTTCAGCACCGAACGACGAAGAATCGTTCATTCGTCCCGCCCGCGCCCACCCGGAACCGCACCGACTTCCCGCATCGCGGGCACCTCGCCAGGTACGTCGCCCCGTCGTTCCCCCGGTACACGCGGAGGTACGCCCCCGAGCAGGTGAACCGCACGCCCAGCCACGGCCGCGGCCCCCCCGCCGCCGGGCTGGTCCGCTCGAAACTGTCCCGACCGTACAACACGTCCGGATTCATCGGCCATCCGGTCGCGGGGAATGGAGCGGCCAGTTCAAGGGCACCCCGCGGCGTACATCCCCTGCCAGAGTAGCACATCGGCCTGGTCCCAGACGCCGTCGTCGTTCACATCCGCGTAGGGGTGGTGCTTGGTGTGGCGTTCGTGGAACCGCAGAACATCCTTGGAGTTCACCTCGCCGGAAAGGTCCGCATCGGCGTAGCAGGCCTGGAGCGACATCGCCCCCGCGAGATCGAGCCGCCCCCACCCAGAGCCCGGGTCGTGACCGGGGGTGCCCAGATCGCGGGCGCTGCCGATAAGGACACGACGGATCCAAGCTTCATCCGCGCTCCGGTCCTGCATGCGGATGAGCGCGACCGCGCCCGCGATATGGGGCGAGGCCATGGACGTCCCCGACATGCACATGTACCGTGGCGGAGCGCCGGAGGCCCCGGTGCTCAGCGACAGCACATCATCTCCCGGCGCGCAGAAGTCCACCTCCGGACCCATGTTGCTGAAGGCGGGCCGCTCGTCGCGATGGTCGGTCGCTCCGACCGCGATCACCTCGGGCCACCGCGCCGGATACGCGACCGTCGAGGCCCAGTTCCCGCTCGCCGCCACCATGACCAGCCCCTGCCCCGCCGCGTACAGCACCGCGTTGTGCATGAACGATCCGGGGTTGTAGTACTGCAGGCTGCTGTTGGCGATGTCGGCCCGGTCCGCCGCCCAGAGGAGCCCCAGGCCGTAGTTGACATCCGTGCCGGTGCAGCCCGAGAGCACGCGGACCGGCACAAGCTTCGCGCCCCAGGCGATCCCCGCGATCCCTACCCCGTTGCTGGGCACGGCCGCGATGATCCCGGCGACATGCGTGCCGTGGTTGCATTGGTCGTCCACGCTCCCGCCGTCGTGCGCCCAGCCCGGCTTCAGCGGCGGGAGGTCCGGGTGCGGGGAGATCCCCGAGTCGAGGACCGCCACGCGCACCCCCTCTACCGCCCGCCAGAGCCCCCACGCCTCGGGTGCGTTGATGTCGAAGCCCCCGCCCTGCGTGGTGGCGATCCCCGTCAACCCGCTCCCGCACCCCGTGCCCTGCCCCCGATTGTGCAGCGCCCATTGCGACGCGAACATCGGGTCGCTGGGGAACACATCGGCGATCCCCCCCGGCCGTTCCACCTCCACCGTCTCAAACCAGGTCGTCAGCCGGGCGATGCCCGCGGCCGTCGTGGCCGCATCGCGTCCGGCCTCCAGTTCCAGCGTGTAGTAGCGGTCCAGCCCGAGCGCCGCGGCGAGTTCCGCATCCGCGAGCTCAAACTGCACGGTCTTGCGGACCTCGCGCACCCCGAGCGCCGCGAGCGGCGAAGAGCGGTCCAGGTGCGGGACCTCCCCCGGCCGGGCCCGCGCGATGCAGTTCTGGCCCATCGCATCCTGGCCGGTCAGCGCCACCGCCGCCGCGAGGCCACAAAGAAGCAGCCGATCCATGGTCCCCCTCTCCGACGGCTCTCGCCGTCCCAGGGGGCGCCCCGCCCGGTGCAGCCGTGGCCCGCACAGATCCCATGGCCGGCGTCGCGGCAACGCCCCTGCCCCCCACCTTTCCCCGCCTTCGTCTATGCGCCCTCCGACTGAGTGCCGCGTGAAAGACGCACAAACGCGCTATCACCGCCGCGCGGGCCCGCGGCCGGGCGGCCCGGAGGGGAGCAACCCTACCATTTCCCATGCGCCTCGGCCCGGGCCGGTTCCAAGTCGTCAGCCCCTTCAAGCCCACCGGGGACCAGCCCCAGGCCATCGAGAAGCTGGCCGCGGATCTCTCGGCGGGCAAGCCCTCGGTCTGCCTGCTGGGCGCCACCGGGACGGGCAAGACCTTCACCATGGCCAACGTGATCGCCCGGCTGAACAAGCCGACCCTGATCATCAGCCACAACAAGACGCTCGCGGCCCAGCTTTTCGAGGAACTCCGCGAGTTCTTCCCCGAGAACAGCGTCAACTACTTCGTCAGCTACTACGACTATTACCAGCCCGAGGCGTACATCCCGCAACGGGACATCTACATCGAGAAAGACTCGTCGCGCAACGATGACCTCGACCAGCTCCGCCTCGCCGCCACCAGCAACATCCTCTCGCGGCGCGACACGGTCGTGGTCGCGAGCGTGTCGTGCATCTTCGGCCTGGGCTCGCCCGAGGCCTACGGCGAGAAGGTCCTGACCATCACCCGCGGCGCGCTCATCAACCGCCGCGAGTTCCTGCTCTCGCTCGCCGGCATGCAGTACCAGCGGGCGGAGATCGAGTTCAAGCGGGGGACGTTCCGCGTCCGCGGCGACGCCATCGAGGTCTGGCCGGCGTACGAGAAGTTCGCCCTGCGCATCGAGCTCTTCGGGGATGAGATCGAGAAGATCGAGCTGATGAACCCGACCAGCGGCGAGCTGCTCGCCGAGGAGAAGCAGTTCTTCCTCTTCCCCGCCGTGCACTACGTCATGCCCGAGGACCAGCTCCAGGAGATCACCGCCAAGATCCGCAAGGAGCTGGACGAGCGGGTGATGCAGCTCCGCGCCGAGGGCAAGCTCCTCGAGGCCCAGCGCCTGCTCGGCCGCACCAAGTACGACCTCGAGCTGATCGAGGAGGTCGGCATGTGCCCGGGGATTGAGAACTACTCCCGCTTTTTCGACGGCCGCATGCCCGGCGAGCGGCCCTTCACGCTGATGGACTACTTCGATTATGCGCCGCCCGCGGACCGTGGCGCCGGGCTCCCGCCCGGGGCGAGCACCGCCCAGAAGGGCGGCGCCACGAGAAGGCCAAACTTCCGCGACTGGCTCCTGATCATCGACGAGTCCCACGTCACGCTCCCGCAGATCCACGCCATGTTCAACGGCGACCGGGCCCGCAAGACGGTGCTGGTCGAGCACGGCTTCCGCCTCCCCGCCGCTCTCGACAACCGCCCGCTGCGCTTCGAGGAGTTCGAGTCGATCGTCCCCCAGGTCATGTTCGTCTCCGCCACGCCCGGGCCCTACGAGCTGGAGCGCACCGGCGGCGACATCGCCGAGCAGGTCATCCGCCCCACCGGCCTCGTCGATCCCATCATCGAGGTCAAGCCCGCCCAGGGGCAGGTCCCCGACCTCGTCGCCCGGTGCAAGGAGATCGCCGGGAAGGGCGAGCGCATCCTCGTCACCGCCCTCACCAAGCGGCTCTGCGAGGACCTGACCACCTACCTCGACGAGCAGGGCCTCCGCGTCCGCTACCTGCACAGCGAGATCGAGACGCTGGAGCGCGTCGCCATTCTCACCGACCTGCGCAGGGGCGAGTTCGATGTGCTCGTGGGTGTCAACCTCCTCCGCGAGGGTCTCGACCTCCCCGAGGTGTCGCTGGTCGCCATCCTCGACGCCGACAAGGAGGGCTTCCTCCGCTCCCCCACCAGCCTCATCCAGCAGATGGGCCGCGCCGCCCGCAACGTCAACGCCCACGTGATCATGTACGCCGACACGATGACCGAGGCCATGTCGCTGGCCATCGCGGAAACCGAGCGCCGCCGCGCCAAGCAGGTCGCCTACAACGTTGAGCACGGCATCACGCCGCAGACCATCATCAAGGCCATCCGCCAGGGGCTCGACACCGAGCTCCGCGCCCGCAAGACGGCCCGCGAGGCGGTGCGCGAGAGCGAGCCCGAGTACGAGGTCGGCGAACTCCTCCGGGCCCTCGAGGCCGACATGCTCGAGGCCGCCCAGAACCTCGAGTTCGAGAAGGCCGCCGCCCTCCGCGACCAGGTGGCCATCCTCAAGAAGGAGTACGGCGCCCCCGGCGCGGCGCCGATGTCGGCCGCGGCGGCGGACGCATCGCCCGAGGGCAGGACCCTCACGAAAAAGGTCAAACGCTCCGAGCTCGAGGCCACGCTCTCGGGGAAAGGCGCCAGGAAACGCCCCGGCATGCCCGGGACCCGCGCGGGGAAGAAGCCCGGGCGGCGGTAGTGGTCTGGAAGTGGTCTGGAAGTGGTCAAGTGGCCAAGTGGCCAAGTGGTCAAGTGATCAGGACGGGCCGCGGCCCATCACTCGTTCACTTTTCCACTCGACCACTCGACCACTCGACCACTCGACCACTCGACCACTTCGCCACTTCACCCCTCACGGGCAGCCGGCGGCGAAGCTCTGCAGGAAG
>JAEYVB010000266.1 GCA_023429345.1 Planctomycetota bacterium | reverse complement strand
TGAACGTCATCGGGTAGTTGCCGGTGAGGCCGCTGTGCGTCGAGGAGTCGCGGGCCCAGGAGTAAAGCACCGTCGAGCCGCTGCTCAGCTCGAGGGAGGTCCGGTACTCGGTGGTGGGGTAAAGAATGGAATATTCCCAGATGCCTGAGAGCACGACCTCGCTCGGTTCGGTGAGGACGAAGTACACGCTGAGGAAGGCCTCGCCATCGCCCGAGGAGCCTCCGGTTCCGTCGTACGACCGCGTGAACGCGTTCAGCGTCACGCCGCCGGGACCGAGCGTGGAGGCCTGTCGAGCGGTTCCGCCGGACAGGTTCAGGTTGTTCAGGACATGGATCTCGTGCGACCACGGGTCGAACGTCGGCGCGAACGCGCTCAGGTACGTGGCGCCGTCACGCACCTGCACCCACCGCTCCTGGTAGGAGTAGAGCACGGAGGCGTCGGCCGCGTGGGCGATCAGGCCGGCCACGGAGACGGCGGCCAGGGCGGGCGGCAATCGCATGGGATGCTCCCCTCGGGGTGCACAAAGCGGGGCGGAACTTCCTCGCCGCGAGCGCGGCCGGATTAGAGAGTATGCCTCAGGATCGGGCATCCTACAACCCCGGAGCGGGGTCAAATCATCAGTTCCTAGCCGGAAACCCGGTCGATGTGCAGCGCGGCGGTGATGAGGGAGAGGTGCGTCAGGGCCTGCGGGTAGTTGCCCAGGGCCAGGCCCTCGGGGCTGGTTTCTTCGGAGAACAGGCCCAAGGGGCCGGCGAAGCCGAGCATCCGCTCGAAGACCAGGCGGGCCTGGTTGAGGGATTGCAGGTCCATGCGTCCGGCCCGGGCGAGGGCCTCGGCCAGCCAGAAGGTGCAGATGTTGAATGCGCCCTCGGGCTCGGAGATCCCGTCGGCGGTGCGCACGGGGTTGTAGCGGTGGATCAGGAAGTCCGAGGCGAGCCCGCCGTGCTTCAGCGGGCGCTGGATCGCGCGGAGAGTTCCGTCGCAGCGGGGGTCCTGCGGGGAGACGAAGTACATCAGGGGCATCAGCAGCGTCGCGGCGTCGAGATCGTCGCCCCCGAAGGCCTGGGTGAACGCGCCGATCTTGTGGTTGTACCCCTCGCTCCAGACGCGTTCGTAGATGCGGTCCCGGGTCTGGCGCCAGCGCGAGGCATCCCCCGGGAAGCCACGTGAGGACTGGAGGCGCAGGCCGCGGTCCATCGCCACCCAGCACATCAGTTTCGAATAGACGAACTGCATCTTCTCGCCGCGGATTTCCCAGATGCCGTGGTCCGGGTCCTGCCAGTGCTCGCAGGTCCAGTCGAGCACCTTGGAGAGGCCCTTCCAGAGGTCGTGCGAGATGGGCGTCGCGTTCTTGTTGTAGACGTACACCGCGTCCATCAGGGAGCCGACGACGTCGAGCTGCAGCTGATCGATGGCCGCGTTGCCGATCCGCACCGGGCCCGAGCCCCGGTAGCCGGACAGGTGCGGGAGCACCTCCTCGGGCGTCTGGTGGCGGCCGTCGATCCCGTACAGCGGCCGCAGCATGCGCCCGGGCTCGAGCTCGTGGCAGCGCTGCTCGATGAACTGCATGAACGCGGCGGCCTCGCTGAGGAAGCCGATCCGGAGGAGCGCGTAGACCGTGAACGCCGCATCCCTCAGCCAGACGTAGCGGTAGTCCCAGTTCCGCCCCCCGCCGATGTGCTCGGGGAGGCTCGTGGTGGGGGCGGCCACGATCGCCCCGGTCGGCTCGAAGGTCAGGAGCTTGAGCGCCAGCGCCGAGCGCTTGACGTGCTCCCGCCACCGGCCGCGGTACGTGCAGCGGCCGATCCAGCTTTTCCAGTACGAGACGGTGTCCTCGAGGAGCTCCAGGGCCTCGCGTTCGCGGATCCGCGGCGCATCGATCGGCCCCTCCGCGTCGTGGTGCAGGGCGAACACCGCCCACTGTCCGGCGGGCACGGTCTCCTCGGCGACGACGGCGTCGCCGTCGAGGCGCAAGGGGAGCGTGCTGTCGAGCACCAGCCGGAGGGCGCCCGACTCAAAGATCGCGCGCCCGTCCTCGATGCGCACGGAGTGCCGCCGGCGGGCGTAATCGAAGGCGGGCGCGCAGCGCATCCGCACCGGCAGGCTGCCGTGCTCCACCCTGACCATCCGCACCAGGAAGGGGCGCGGCCCGGTGTGTAGGGAGGCGGATGCGGGCATGAAGTCGATCAACTCGCCGACGTCGCCGTTCTGGAGGAGCCGCGTGCAGAGGACGTTGGTGTCGGGGTAGTAGAAGCTCCGCGTCAGCACCTCGCCGCCGTCGGCGGTGATCTGGAAGCGCCCGCCCTTCGCGGGGTCGAGGATCGCGGCGAAGATCGAGGGCGAGTCAAAGTTGGGGACGCAGAGCCAGTCGAGCGAGCCGCCGGGACCGACCAGCGCCGCGGTGCGCATGTTCCCGATCAGCCCGTAACTGTTGATCGCCGGCTGCTGCATGCGTTCCCAGTCTACGGGTGGTCTCAGTCGTGGTACGCCATGGTCGTGATCAGCGCGTGCGGCGGCGGACGCGAGTCCAGCCGCGTGTGCTGCACGACGATCGGAACATCGGATTCGATCACGCTCGCGAAGGGCGTATCGCGCGGCACCGGCTCCGGGTCCTCGAGCGCGTTAAAGCGCAGGTGCAGCGTTCGCCGGCCGCCCACCGTCAGCTCGTAGGGCCCGGCCGGCTCGCGGTCCTCGAAGTAGATGGTGATGCGGATGCGGGCATCCCCCTCGTTCATGTTGAGGATGCAGGCGGTCTCGTGGCTGGTCATCTCGGGCGCGGGCCCCGTGCTCTGAGCTGGGATGTAGCCCTCGGGAATCGCCCAGCGG
>JAEYVB010000264.1 GCA_023429345.1 Planctomycetota bacterium | reverse complement strand
GCTCTACGCTGTTCTCCAGCGGCGTCCCCCGCTCCACGTACCCGAACCCCGTCGCCGGGTACGTCGGCTTGATCGAGAACGTCACCAGCCGCGTCGGATCCTCCTCCACCAGCCGGTACCCCGCATCCATCACCGCCTGGAACGTCGCCCGCGGCTCGATGATGTGGTCCGCCGTAAGCACCGCGAAAATCGCCCCCGGGTCCATCTTCTCGAACACCACCGCCGCCAGCCCCACCGCGTTCACCGTGTCCCGCCCCACCGGCTCCCCAAGGATCTGCCCGTCCGTAAACGACGGCAGCGATGCCCGGATCGCCCCCCGGTACGCCTCGTTCGTGCAGATGTACCGCCGCTCCGTCGGCACCAGCCCCTCCAGCCGCGCCGCCGCGATCTCCATCAGGGACCGCGGCCGCTCCAAACCTTCCTCGTGGATGAACCGCAGAAGCTGCTTCGGTTCGCCCTTCCGGCTCATCGGCCAGAGCCGTGTGCCGGCGCCGCCGGCCATGATCATCGCGTACCGCATAGGGCCGCACTATACGGCCTCGCGCCGCGCGAGTTGCCGGACCATCGACGCACGCCCGCGACCGCCCCGACGCCCCCGCGCCTACCCTTCAAACATGGACAACGGCACGGGCCAATCCGCCCCGAACCAGCCCGAAACCGCCCCCGCCCCTGCGCCCGCCAGCTGCCCCGTCCCCAAGTGGGGCCGCCGACTGGGCGCGTTCGCCTTTATGTTCTTCCTGATCAAGGGGCTCCTCTGGCTCGCCGTCCCGGCCCTCGTCGCCATGGGGCTCTTCGCAAAGTGATCCAGCAGCCGGTCGTCCTCGCTACCGGCAACCCGCACAAGGTGGACGAACTCCGACCCCTCCTCGCCGAGGCCGGCATCGCCGTGGTCGGCCTCCGCGACCTCCCCGATTGGCAGCGCTTCCAGGAGCCCGCCGAGACCGGCGCCACCTTCGAAGAGAACGCCGCCATTAAGGCCCGCGCCTACGCCCAGCAGACCGGCCGCTGGTGCCTCGCCGACGACTCCGGCCTCGAGGTCGACGCCCTCGAGGGCGCCCCCGGCGTCATCTCCTCCCACTACGCCTCGCGGGGCATCGACACCGGCCTCTCCCGCCCCGAGCGCGACGCCGCCAACAACGACGCCCTCCTCGCCGCGCTCGACGGCCTCCCCGACGCCGAACGCACCGCCCGCTTCGTCTGCGTCATGTGCCTCGCCGCCCCGGACGGCGCCATCGCCGCCCGCGCCCGCGGCACCTTCGAGGGCGCCATCGGCCGCCCCGGCGATGTACCCCGCGGCGAGAACGGCTTCGGCTACGACCCCCTCTTCGTCCTCGAGGACGGCCGCACCAGCGCCGAGCTCAGCCCGATCGAGAAGAACGCCCGCAGCCACCGCGGCCACGCCGCCCGCTCCATGGCGCTCCTCATCGCCGGGCTATCCTGCTGAGAACGCCGCCCACGCCTCCGCCTCCGTGATGGCCTGCCCCATCCCGATCGCCTCCGCCTCCCCCATCCCCTCCCGCCGCCGATGCACCGCCGCCCGCACGCTGTCGGCCGGGTGCGGCCGCACGATCGGCGTGTCCGACCCGAACAGCAGGTCCCGCCCCGGCGCGAGCCCCGAGTCGATCAGATCCCGGATCGGCAGCACGCGCTCGAGCCGGTCCGGCAGCGAGCGACGCAGCACCTCGATATCGGTGAGGAGATGGCAAGGCTGGAGCGAGGCGGCGACATTGAGTTGTTTGAAACGGGGTACATCAGCCCCGTCGATGACCTCGGCGTGCTCGATGCGCATCGGCGCCCGGACCGCCTCCGCCGCGTCGAGGCACGCCCGCACCGCGGCATCGCCGATGGCGTGGACCGCGAGCGTGAGGCCAAGCCCGCCCGTGCGCGCCAGCGCTGCGCACAGCTCGCCGGAGCTCAGCATCGACTGCCCGCGCGGCAGGCCGGGGAGCGGGTCGGCGTAGGGGGCGAGCATAAGGGCCGTGCGGGAGTTGAGCGTGCCGTCGGCAAAGAGCTTGGCCCCGCCAAGGGCGATGCGCTCCGATTCCCACCGGCCCCTCGTCGCCAGGAGCGCATCGAGATCGGGGAGGAGCGGGAAGAGACGGACGCGGATGGGGAGCTCCCCGGCGCGGTCGAGATCCGCGAGGATCGGCGGGAGCCACGGCTGCGTCATGAGATCGTGGACCTCGGTGAAGCCGTGGCCGGCGAGGTCGCGGGCGGCATCGCGGACGATGGTGCGCCACTGCGCGGGGCCGGGCTCGGGGACCCGCTCCCAGGCCTGCTTGGCGGCACGCTCGAGCATGACGCCTGTCGGCCGGCCGCGGGCGTCGCGGAGGATGCGTCCGTGCGCGGGGTCCGGCGTGTCGCCGGTGATGGCGAGGGCCCGCATGGCGGTGGAGTTCAGGAGGAGGGCGTGGTGGTCGAAGGACCAGAGGCAGGCGGGCGCCTCGCCGGTCGCGCTGTCGAGCTCATCGAGCGTGGGGTATCGGGCCTCGGGCCAGGCCTCGACGCGCAGGCCGACGCCCAGGAGCCATCCCGGCGCCTCCTGCGCCGCTGCTCGCGCGCGGCAGCGGGTGAGACAGTCATTGAGGCCGCGGCAGTCGGCGAGCTGGAGCATGCCCATGGCGCGGCCGTGCTGGGCGAGGTGGGCGTGGGCTTCGCGGAGCATGCGAGGGGAAGCGTACCGGGCGGGGCGAGCGCACGCCCGGCTCAGCCGGTGGCGCGCTGGCCCTCGACCAGGCCGCGGATGGTGGCCGCGGCGTCGGCCTCGGTGGTCACCTCGCGGTCGAAGGGGATGCGGATGATGCCGAAGCGGGCGCGGACGTCGATGCCGGCGGGGTCGACGCCGACGGCGACGGGCTCGCGCGGGGCAACGCCGACGCGGGCCATGCAGACCTCGGCGAGGCGGGCGCGGTCGCGGTTGAGCTCCTTGCAGAGGCGGGGCTCGGCATCGACAAGGGGGTTGGGCTGCATGAGGG
>JAEYVB010000239.1 GCA_023429345.1 Planctomycetota bacterium | reverse complement strand
GTCCAGTAGTAGCGGTCGCCCTTCCACTCGATACCGTCGCCCTTGTTGCGCCAGGTGGTGATGGTCGTGTAGGTGCCGCCGCCGGGACGGTCGGTCGACCAGAGGTCCATGTAGACGGGCTGGCGCGTGGGGAGCCAGTCGTAGCGGCCGAGGGGGACAGTGCAGTCGGGGGAGCCGAAGTTCTCCCCAAAGGTGAAGTGGTGGGTGTGTGCGTCCAGGAATGCGAGGGCGTCGGGCTCGCCCTTGGCGATGCGCACCTGGAGGGCGAAGGGGTCGGACTCGACGTAGAGGCGGCGCGGGATGACCATGTGCTCCTGGCGCCAGTGGTGGCCGCCGGTGACGTTCAGGATGGCGTCGGCGCGGGAGAACAGGTCCAGGACCTGGGCGCGGTCCATGCCCGCCCATGAGTCGTCGAGCGCGTGGTAGGCCCAGCGGCCGCCGAAGCCGAAGCGGTCGAGGATCCGTCGGGCGCTTGCGAGGTTGGGCGCGGCATCCTCGCTGAACTCGCCGAGGTCGGGCCGGTACACGGGGGTGAGGGTGTCCTCGAGGTAGTAGACGTCGTAGCCGAGCTTGCGGAGGCCGAGGAGGTAGTGGAGGAACTGGTACGTGACGCCCGCGAGCGGGTACCAGACCATGATGCCCGCGACGATCAGCGTTCCTCGGTTGGGCTTGGGCTCAGGCATGCGGGTGTTCCTGGGGGGGGATACGTCGCACGATGCTGGCGGGATTGCCGGCGGCGATCGAGTAGGGCGGGATGCTGTGGAGAACGACGGAGCGGGCGCCGACGATGGAGCCGTCGCCGATGGTGACGCCCGGGGCGATGCAACACTCGAACCCGATCCAGGTGTTGCTGCCGATCCGGACGGGGGCGGTGGGGCCGGAGCGCGGGATACGGCGGCGGGGGTCGCGGGCGGTCGCTTCGAGAACGCCGCGGCGCTGGCCGGGATCGCGGGGAAGGGTCGCGGTGTCGGCGATGCTCACCAGCCAGCCGATCATGGCGTAGTCGCCGACGGACACGAGCTCATCGGCGGTGATCAGGCATCCGCTGAGGATGGAGCAGCGGCCCACGGTGAGGCGGGCGCGCGGCCCCAGGTCGAGGGATGAGCCGGTGTAGATCGCGGCGCCCTCGGCGATATCGACGGCGAGCGGGAGCTCGCTGCGGAAGGGGGCGAAGATGGCCGACGTCTCGACAAAGGCGGTTTCATGGATGCGCACGTTGTCGGGGATGGTGCCGGGGTGCCAGTCCCCGGGGATGTGCCGGGGCATCTCAGACCTCCCCCACGACGCGGGCGGGGTTGCCGGCGACACGCCGGCGCGGCGGGACATCGCGGGTGACCAGGGCGCCTGGCTCGAGGATGGCCCCGACGCCGACACGGACGCCCTTGAGGATGGTCGCGCAGGGGCCGATCCACACGTCGTCTTCGATGACCACGGGCCGGTGCTGGACGGGCGGGCGCTGGAGGCCCTTGCCCAGCATCGAGCAGGCGATGACATCCTGCTGCCGGAGGGCGGGGTCGATGGGGTGGAAGTCCGAATCGGCGATGGCGGCGTTCCAGCCGATCGCAACGTAGCGGCCGATGCGGATCTCCTGCTCGGCCATCAGGACCGCGCCGCTGATTATGGAGTAGTCGCCGATGATGAGGCGGGCCTGCTCGCCGAGCGAGAGCTGGGGGTTGTCGAGGGTGCAGTGGTCGCCGATGATCACGGCGTCGTCGCGCCGGCTTCGGATGCGCTTCAGGGCCGTGGGGCCGGTGATGATGGAGTTGTTCCCGAGGCGGACGTTGGGCGGGAGAACGCCGTCGGACCAGCGGCCGGGTTCTTCGTGGGCGGTCATTTCGGGGACTCCGGGCGTGCGCCGAACTGGAGCGCATAAAGACGGGCGTAGAGCCCGCGCCGGGCGAGGAGCTGGTCGTGCGTGCCCGTCTCGACGATGCGCCCCCGGTCGAGCACGACGATCGTTTCGGCCGAGCGGAGCGTGGAGAGGCGGTGGGCGATGATGATGGTGGTGCGGTTGCGGCGGAGGTGGTCCAGGCTGGCGACCAGTCCGGCCTCGGTCTCGGCGTCGAGGGCGCTGGTGGGCTCGTCGAGGATCAGGATGGGGGCATCCTTGAGCAGGGCGCGGGCGATGGCGATGCGCTGGCGCTCGCCGCCGGAGAGGGTCGAACCGCGCTGGCCGACGATGGTCTGGTAGCCGTGGGGCAGCGCGGAGATGAACCCGTGAGCGCCGGCCGCGCGGGCGGCGGCCTCGACCTGCGCGGGGGATGCATCGCGGCGCGCGTACGCGATGTTCTCGTGTATGGAGACGGGGAACAGGTAGGTGTCCTGGAGAAGGATGGAGACGTGCTCGCGGATCGAGTTCAGCGTGAGGGTCCGTATATCGGCGTCGGCGATGCGGACCTCGCCCTGCTGCGGATCGGCGGAACGGAACAGGAGCGCGGCGAGCGTGGACTTTCCGGCGCCGCTGGGGCCGACCAGGGCGACGGTGCGGCCGCCGGGGATGTGGAGCGAGAGGTCGTGGAGCGCCGGGACGTCCGCTCCGCCGTAGCGGAAGGAGACGTTCCGGAACTCGATCGCGGGAGGGCCCTCTGGGGTCAGGCGTCGCGCCCCCGGCGCATCCGCGACCTCTTCCTCTTCGGCCAGAAGCGCCAGAACGCGCCGGGCGCCCCCCGCGGCCTGGGTGGCCGAGCTCAGGGCGTGGACCAGCCCGTCCAGAGGGGCGTACAGGGCCGCGAGGTAGGCGAGGAAGACCAGCAGCCCGCCGATGGAGAGACGGCCGGCCTGCACTTCGAGCGCACCGACGAGGAGGATGACGGCCGTGCCGCCGGCGGTCACGACTCCGCTGAATATCTTGAGTCGGAACTGGGCGTGGGTGAGATCGAGGGCGCGGGCGTAGATGCCGTCGTAGCAGCGGCGCACGTCGGTATCGACGAGCGACTCCTGGCGGAAGGCCTGGAGCACGGGGATGCGGGTGAGGGCGCGCTCGGCGATGTCCCAGACCTCGGCCTCGGCCTGGGCGTATTTCTCGCCCTCGCGGAGGACCGGCGGTGTCAGCGTGCGGACGATAAAGACAAGCAGGGGCACCGCGCCGGCCGCGACAAGGGTCAGCGCCAGGTTCATCCGCAGCATGATCGCGAACATGACGACGATGGTGACCACGGCGCTCAGGGCCGGGAGGGCAGCGCCCTGGACGATGGTCGCGATCGCGGCGCAGTCACCGGTCACGCGCCGGAGGGAATCTCCGACGGAGCGGTGCGCGTGGAAGAACAACGACAGTCGCTGGAGCTTGGCGAAGACCTCGGCGGCGACGGAGTAGATCATCCGCTGGGCGAGCGAGGCGCTGAGCGTTCCCTGGACGATCCCGATGCCCGCGCTGAGAGCGAAGAGGAGTATCGTGACGAGCACGATGCACACGATCAGCGATCCCGGGGTCGAGATCGCGGGGATCGAGCGGAGGGCGGCGTCGAGCCACGGGGGCGGAGGTTGCCGGTCGAGCACATGGTCGACCAGGACCTTCATGGGCCACGGGGTGAGGGCCTGAAGGCCGGCCTGGATGATGAGGAGGATGAGCAGAACCGCGAGCGGGCGGGCGTGGCGCCTTGCCTGCCGGAGCGCCCACCTCAGGAGATCCGAACGCGGTTCGTTCACGCGAGGGCCTCCGCGTGCGCGGCCGCGCGGGGGCGGGTCTGCGAGTTCCAGAGGCGGGCGTAGAGGCCGCCGCGCTGCAGGAGTTCGTCGTGGGCGCCCTGCGCGGCGATCCGGCCGCGGTCCAGGACGAGGATCCGATCTGCGTGACGGATGGTGGAGAGGCGGTGAGCGATGATGATGGTCGTGCTGTCGCGGCGCACCGCCCGCAGCGTGTGCAGGAGCTGCTCCTCGGTGATGGCATCCAGGGCGCTGGTGGGCTCGTCGAGGATAAGTATGGGCGCGTTGCGCAGCAGCGCGCGGGCGATGGCGATGCGTTGCCGCTCGCCGCCGGAAAGGGTGACGCCGGCCTGGCCCAGCGGGGTATCCAGGCCGAGCGGCAGGTTCGCGATCACCGGGGCGAGTCCGGCGCGGGCGGCGGCCTGTTCTACTTCTTCTCTGGTCGCGTCCGGGCGGCCGATGTGGATGTTGGAGGCGAGCGTGTCCGCCGACAGCATCGGCTCCTGCAGCACCAGGGCTATGCGGGAGCGGAGGTCGTCCAGGGAGACCAGGCGTGTATCGGTGCCGGCGATGAGGATGCGCCCGCTGGTCGGGTCGGCGAGGCGCGGGATGAGCGCCGCGAGCGTGCTTTTCCCGGCTCCGCTCTCGCCGACGATCGCCAGCGTGGAGCCCGCGGGGATCACCAGAGTGAGATCCTGCAGCACGGGGCGCCGGCCGTCGTAGGCAAAGGAGACACGATCCAGGGAGATGGCGGGTCCCGCGGCCGGGATGTGCAGAGGCACCGGCGCCCGAGGTTCGGGAACATCCTCGGGGGCGTGCAGCACGGCGAGGGTGCGGTCGATGCTGGGGGTGAGGCCACGGGCGGCGATGTAGGCGGAGGCGAGGTTGAGCAGCTGGGCGTTCAGGGTTGCGAGGTAGGCGAGGAAGACCAGCAACTGGCCGGTCGTCAGGCTCCCGCGGAGGACCTCGCGGGCGCCCAGGCCGAGGACCGTTCCGGTGGTCACCGTCGTGACGATGCCCGCGGACCCGGAGGAGAAGCCGGCGATCAGCGCACTCCTGCGGTGCGCACGCACGGATTGGCCGGCGAGTGAGTGGAACCGCTCCTGTTCGCGGTCCTCCTGGGCGTAGGTCTGCACGACCCGCATGCCGGAGAGCGTCTGCTGGACGTGGGACTCGATCTGCACCTCCACCGCGCGCTCGATGCCGCGGGCTGATTCGGCGCGGCGCCCGAGGATCAGCGTGCTGACGGCCAGCACGGGGGCGGCGGCCAGCGCGATCAGGGCGAGGGTGGCGTTGAGCCTCCAGAGGATGAAGAGCATGGCGCCGCCCACGGCGAGCGCGTGGAGGGGGGCGAAGAGGAGGGCGGTCGCGGCGTTGTAGATGCACCAGCTGTCGCCGGTGATCCGGGCGATGGAGTCGCCGACGGGGGTCACCGCGTGGAAGGCTATGGACCGTCGCTGCAGGCGTGCGAAGAGGCGGGTCGCGAGGCGGTACACGCTCCGCTGGGCAACGCGGAGCCAGGAGATCGTCAGCGCCACATCGATCACGGCATCGAGCGCGAACACGATCAGGCTGCCGAACGCGATCCACGCGGCTGCGCCAACAGGATCGGCGGCGGCGGGGAGCTGTGCCCGGAGGGAAGCGAGCCACGCCGGCGTGGGATGACCGGCAAGGACATGATCGACGAGGATCTGGATGGGCCAGGGCTGGAGCAGGGCCACCGCGCTGCTGAGCAGGGTGAGGAGCCAGATTATCACGTAACCGCGCCAGGAGGGGCGGAGAAGCGTCAGGAGGGATCGCCACCGGCCGTACCGGGCGGCGGTCATGGAGGGGCATCCTTCAGCAGTTGGGCGGCGGTGCGCTCGACGGCCGCCATGGCGGCGGACAGCTCCCGCAGGCAGAGCGCCACAACGGCGGCCGCGATGAGCCAGCTTATGGCGGCAAGGAGGAACATCTCCTGGGTGACGGCCGCGGCGCAGATGAGGACCGAGACCAGGAAGATGGCGCTGCCGAGGGACGCGATGCGGGGGTTGGCGCGGACCTGCACGTACTGGGCGCTGTGGGCGAGGTCGGCGGTGAACTGGCTGATGCGGACGCGTCCGAAAAGGCCGGCACGGAGCTCGAGATCCCAGCGGGCGAACTCGTGGCCGCGGAGGACGACCGCGCCGCGGTCCTTGAGCGCTCCCTCGAGGGAGGCGAGGCGTGCGGCGGGGTCGTGCCAGTGCTTGCACCACGATTCGAGCCGTCGGGAGAAGGGGAAGGCGAACCCTTCCATGCCGCGGAGGCGGAGGGGCGTAAGGCCGTTGTGCAACCTACCGGTGAGGCGGGCAACGGGCTGCATCATGTACAGAAAGGCGACCAGGAGTCGCATCCGGACAGCGCCGGCGGCGGTGCCGGGCGGGACCGGGAACCGGGCCCTGGCCCCGTGCACGAGTGCCTGCGCGGCGGCGAATGCGAACATCAGGGCGAACGCGGGAACGAAGAGCCGCAGCGGGGTCCAGACGAGTGAGGCGGCGGAGAGAAGGCCCAGGGCGGCCAGGACGGCGTACCACTCCGGCATAAGGGGCAGGGACCAGATGAAGCTGTGGCGGGTGGGGTAGACGTGCTGGAAGAGCGCGACGCCCCAGACGCCGTGGTAGATGCGGCGCCGTTCGGGGACGAGGAGCGCGGGGTTGGCGCCGCCGTAGACGCGGCCGGTCCACGTGGCGTGGCCCACGGCGTTGTATTTCTCCGGCCACTTGCGTTCGAGATCGGCCTCGGCGCGGCCGTAGTTGCGCTGTTGTCGCCAGAAGGCGCGGACGGTCTGGCGGCGGTGGTGCCAGACCATGGCGGCGGAGCTGAAGCCGAGCGTCCAGCCCCGCTCCTGGAGCCGCCAGCAGAGATCCACATCATCGCCCGCGATGCGGAACTGCGTGTCGAACCCCCCGACCGCCTCGAGCGCCCATTTCCAGTAGGCCATGTTGCACCCGGGAACGTGCTCGGCGATCGTATCGGAGAGGAGCACGTGCGTGGGGTTGCCGGGGGCGCTGTTGATGCAGCCGACGACCCAGCCGTCGCTGGGGATGGCCAGGTTGGGGCCGCCCGCGCCGGCGTGGCCGTCCTGGAGGGTTCGCGCGAGGTACTGGAGCCAGTGCGGGTCGGGGTGGGCGTCGTCATCGATGTAGGCGACGATCTCCCCTGTCGCGGCCTCGGCTCCCGTGTTGCGGGCCGAGCTGAGGCCGCGGTTCTCGGTCCGGATGAGCCGCACGGGGAACTCGGCCGCGATGTCGGGGACCGCGTCGCGGGAGCCGTCGTCCACGACGATGACCTCGAAGTCGGGGTAGTCGAGCGCGCACACGTGCTCCAGGGTGCGGCGGATGGTGCGCGAGCCGTTGTAGCTGCAGATGACCACCGAGGCCCGGGGAAGCGTGCTCTGGCGGCAGGGGAGCTCGTCGAACTCGCGCCGGACGCCGTCGAGGGCCGGTTTAGGCTCGCGGTGGCGATCGGTGAGACCGAAGGCCCAGTCGGTGATCTGGCTTCCGCCGCGGAACCAGTCGTCGGTCCAAGAGAAAACGATAGCGCCGGCAGCGCCGCATTCGAAGGAACTGCGGACCTGCCAGGCGACGGAGTCGGCCTGAGCCTGCGCCCCGTTGCGGAGGCTGTCGAGGCCGATCTCGGTCATGATCAGCGGACGGTCGCCGGCGATGTTCTGCAGGCGGGCGATATACCGCTCGAAGGTATCTCGCCGCTCCAGGAAGACGTTGAAGGCGACCAGGTCGAGGAAGGGCAGGTCCAGGTACTCGGTCGGCGGGTAGTTGACGTACGTGAGGAGCGCTTCCGGGGCCGCCTCCTTGGCCTCCTGGCACAGGCTGGCGAGAGC
>JAEYVB010000254.1 GCA_023429345.1 Planctomycetota bacterium | reverse complement strand
GGCGTGTAGTACTGCAGCAGGTCGGTGGTGTCGGCCTGGAACCAGACGTCGGAGCCCTTCTCGCGGACGAGGCGGGCGACGGCGCGGACGGAGGCGGCGGTCATGAACATGCGGCCCTCGCCGAGGTCGAAGGCCGGGATGGGGAGGCCCCAGGAGCGCTGGCGGCTGATGCACCAGTCGGGGCGGGATTCGAGCATGCCGCGCATGCGGTTGCGGCCCCAGGCGGGGACGAAGCGGACGCCGGGGACCACGCGCCCCTGGCCGGGGCGGAGCGAGGGCGCGGGGAGGCCGGGGGCGCTCGGCGCGGGCGGGATCTCGGCGGTCTCTGTCGCGCCGGGCTCCCCCACCGCTTCGAGCGCGGCCTGGCGCAGGCTCTTGCCGTCGCGCCGGGTCGGCTCATCGACGCTGATGAACCACTGCTCGGTGCAGCGGAAGATGACCGGCGTCTTGCTCCGCCAGTCGTGCGGGTAGCTGTGCGTGAAGCGGTGGTCGTAGAAGAGGTGGCCGCTGTCGCGCAGGGTCTGGACGATGAGGTCGTTGGCCTTCCAGATGTCGAGGCCGCGGAGGAACTCCGGCACAGTGGCGTCGTACGTGCCATCGCCGCGGACGGGGGAGTAGACGGGCAGGCCGGCCATGCGCCCGGTCTCGAAGTCCTCCTGGCCGTGGCCGGGGGCGGTGTGGACGAGGCCGGTGCCATCCTCGAGGGTGACGTAATCGGCGGCGACGACGGTGAAGACGGCGGGGGGCGGCTCGCCGGCGGCGGCGGCGCCCTCCCGGCGCGACACATCCACGAAGGGGTGGCGGTACCTGAGGCCGACGAGCTCGTGCCCCTTGCAGGTGGCCAGGACCTTCACCTGTTCTGCCCGGGCGGCGCCGGTCACGCGCTCGACGGCATCGCCGGCCATCACGGCGATGTTCCCGTCGACCCAGACCAGGGCGTAGAGGAAGTCCGGGTTGACGGCGATGGCGAGGTTCGCGGGGAGCGTCCAGGGGGTGGTGGTCCAGATCATGAAGCTCGGGCGCGTGTGCGGGCGGCCGGAGGGCGGGCCGCCGCTTTCCTCCTGCTCATCGTCGTCGCTATCGAGCTCCTCCGCGTCGGCGTCGTCCCTGAGGCCGAACGCGTCGTAGACGGCCGCGGCGTCCTCGGCCTCGAAATCGACGTACACCGAGACATCCTCGCGGTCGTAGTACTCGAGTTCGGCCTCGGCGAGGGCGGTCTCGTTGGCGATGGACCAGTGCACGGGCTTGAGGGCGCGGTAGACGAGCCCCCGCTCCAGGAGTCCGGCGAGGACCTCGAGCGTGGCGGCCTCGTACTCGGGGCTCATGGTGAGATAGGGGTGCTTGTAGTCGGCGAGGGTCAGCAGTCGCTCCATCTGGCCGGACTGGAGCTTCTGGAACTTCTCGGCGTACTTCTGGCACTCGCGGCGGATGGCCATGCGGCGCTGGTCGTCGGTGAGCGACTTGAGCTTGTCGATTTTCCTGCTCTCGACGAGCTCGGTCATCACCTTGTGCTCGATGGGGAGGCCGTGGCAGTCCCAGCCCGGAACGTACGGGCAGTCCATACCGGCCATGGTGCGCGTGCGCACCACGACGTCCTTGAGCACCTTGTTCAGGAGGTGCCCGAGGTGGATGGACCCGTTGGCGTAGGGCGGGCCGTCGTGGAAGACAAAGGGGGCGGCGCCGGCCCGCGCCTCGCGCACGCGCTCGTAGAGGCCCATCTCCTGCCATCGCTTCACCGAGGCCGGCTCGTTCTGGATGAGGTTGGCCTTCATCGGGAAGGACGTCTTGGGCAGATTGAGCGTGGAGCGGTAGCGGTTCTTTTCCGCGCCCGGGTCGGAGACCCCGGCCTCGCGGGGCTTCTGGTTCGTATCCATGGCGAAGGCCTTCTCCCCGCGGGGCGGGGGTTCGATGCGTGGTCGCAATGCTATCGGGAGCAGGTGGCGGCGAGCCGGGGACGGACGACAGCCCCGCCGCAGGGCTTCGGCCATCAGTCGCCACCTCGAAGGTCAACCGCGGCCGGGGCCCTATCGGCAGGGCCGGGTAATTCGGATCGCCGGGCTCGGGAGGTCGCGGTTCATCGGTTCAGACCCTAGGCTTCTTTCTGGATCGGTTCAAAGCCGCGGCCGCTTGAACGGGCCACCAGTACATGTGCCCCGGCCCGGTGCGCCACTGCTTGCGGTAGAAATCGGGGTCCTTCCGGGTCAGGTTGCTGCGGTGCGAGCGGTGCAGGCGCTCGCTCCCGAGCCAGGGCGGGGCGCCCGAGTCCGGGAGCCCTTCCGCGAGGGCCGCGATCTTTGCCTCGACCGTGTCGGCGTGGCCGCGGCGGACCCATTCCCGGCACATGGCGAGGCCGTAGGCGGCGAGGCACCGCTCGTGCCCTCGCCACATGCACACGGCGGGGTGGTTCTGCCAGCCGCTGGTGATCCCGAGCAGGGTGCGCAGGATCTGGTAGGCCTCCACACGCTGCTTCCCGAGGCGCCGGTCGTCGAGCGCCCGGGCCGAACGGTGGAAATCCGGGTAGGGAAGGAACGTGTTCACCGACTCCCTAGTCCCCCTTGCGTTGCGGGGGCGATGGCGGCTCGTCGGGGGGTTCCGGGCGGCGGCCGTAGGTCTCGTGGCCGCAGTTGGGGCAGCTCGGGATCTTTTCGCCCTTGTGCACCCGGACGGTCTCGCCGCAGCGGCCGCAGACGAACGTGCCGGTGTCGGCGGCCTTATCGCCGGCGTGCGGGTCCCTGGCCTGCGAATCCCCCGGGTGCGGGTCCATGCTCCCCCCTTGTTGCGCGGGTGCGGCCGTGAGGCCCGCGGCTGATGCGGACTCTATTCGCGCTTCCGTCCGCGGTGCGCTGCGGTCGGCTGCGCGGTCCGGGGCATTCATGAAGATCTACGGCGCTTGGCGGCGACTCTCGGCCCGCGCCCGGGCCTCGCGGATGGTCTCGGCGAGCTCCGGCGCGAGTGGGGCGAGGTCTTCGATGATGGTGGTGCGGTCGAAGAGCTCGAGGATGCGGGGGCTGTTGAGCACCTGCCGCAGAGTCTCGACCGAGACGCCCTGCTCGTCAAAGAGCGCGACGAGCTCGGGATCCTCCCGCAGGGTGCGGACGCCTTCCTGCACGCTGGGGAGCGACTCGATCTTTGCCATGACGGGCGATTCCATCAGCCACGCCATCG
>JAEYVB010000194.1 GCA_023429345.1 Planctomycetota bacterium | reverse complement strand
GGGTGCGGCGGAGGCGGGGGCGGTGCGCGGCGTGCGGGTACGACCTGAGCGGCGCGGCGGGGGCGGGCGGGGGGGTATGCCCCGAGTGCGGGACCGCACCATGACGCCACCGCCCGCCAGGCCGCGCCGACGCCTCGGCTGCATCCTCTCCGCGATCTAGATCCGTGCTCCTCGCTCTGTGCTCCGCGCTCCGCCCCCCCCGCCCCCCCCGCCCCTACGCCGCCGCGCTGCGCTGCCCCGCGCCCGGTTCCCCCACGCTCACCGCGACCGGCGTCGAGCACGGGCTCGACACCGCGCCCCGGCCGGGGACCTCCCGGTGCGCCCGCACGCGGTACACGGTGAACCCCGCCGGGAGCGATCGGTCGCTGAAGACGAGCGACTCCGTCCTCCCCACCACCGTGAAGCCGCTCTCCCCCGCCGCCCGCCGCTCCACCGTGTACCACACCCTCCCCGCCCCGCTCTCCGCCGCTTCCGCGCCCTCGCCCGCGCTGAAGCGCAGCGTCAGCACCCCGGGCACATGCACCGAGGCGTGCAGGTCCCGCGGCGCCGCAAGCGCAGCGCGGTTGGGGCCATCGCCGGAGAAAGGTGTCGCCACGCCCGATACGTCGGCCGTTCCCGGCCCCGACTTGAGCCCGATCCTCCGCCCCCCGCCCCCCGCCCCGCCAGTCACATCATTAAATCCCGCCCCGCCCGCCGGGGTGCCCTCACCCCCGACCGTTACGATCGCCCAGTGCCCCACGCCGCGCCCCCGGAATCTCCGCGCCCGCCCCAAGCGGGGGCTAACCCCCCCCACCCCGCCCCCCCCGACCGGGGCGCGGACTACCACGCCATCCTCCAGCAGCTCGGCCAGGGCTTCTGCATCATCGAGGTGATCTTCGAGCCCGATCCGGACCGCCCCGAGGGCCGCCCCCGCCCCGTCGACTACCTCTTCCTCGAGACCAACGACGCCTTCGAGCGGCAGTCCGGCCTGTGCGATGCCGTGGGCCGGCGGATTCGCGAGCTGGTCCCCGACCACGACGCCCACTGGTTCGAGCTCTACGGCGCGGTCGCCCTCACCGGCGAGCCGGCGGTCGTCGAGCGGCACGCCGTCGCCATGGGACGCTGGTTCCGCGCCCAGGCGATGCGCATCGGCGACCCCGGGCTGCGGCAGGTCGCGGTGATCTTCATGGACATCACCGCCGAGGTCCGCGCCCGCGAGGAGGAGGAACGCTCCGAGGCCCGCCTCCGCGAGATCATCCGCGAGGCCCCCGCCTTCATGGCCGTCCTCCGCGGCCCCGACCTCACCTTCGAGATGGCCAACAAGGCCTACCGCGAGCTCGTCCGCGGCCGCGACATCATCGGCCGGCCGCTCGAAGAGGCCATCCCCGAGGCGGGCCAGCAGGACTTCCCCCGCATCCTCCGCCGCGTCATGGAGACCGGCGAGCCCTACCACGGCCGCGGCACCCGCGTGCTGCTCGCGGGCGACAGCGGTGGGAGGGCTGATGCGGGGGGGGCGCGGGCCGCGGGCGGGGGGGAGGGGAGCGAGCTCCACGCCCGCTACCTCGACTTTGTCTACCAGCCCCTGCGCGAGGCCGACGGCCGCATCTCCGGCGTGCTCGTCCACGGCGTCGACCTCACCGACCGCATCGCCGCCGAGCGGCTCCTGGGCCGCACCGTCGAGGTCCTGGACCGCACCGCAGGCAGCCTCTCCATGGCCCAGCGCGCCGCCGGCGCCGGCGTCTGGGACTGGGACCTCACCGACCCCGCCGCCGCCTACGTCTCCCCGGAGTACCGCGACCTCTTCGGCCTCGGCGAGGGCGAGCCCGTCTCCTACGAGCGCTGGCTGGAGGCCGTGCACCCGGACGACCGCGCCGCCATGGCCGCCTACGGCGAGCGCTTCTTCGCCGGGGGCACCGACTACAACGTCGAGTTCCGCATCAACCACCCCATCCGCGGCCTCCGCTGGATCGCCGGCGTCGGCACCCTCGTCCGCGATGCGAGCGGCGCCCCGGCCCGCTTCTCCGGCATCAACATCGACATCACCGAGCGCAAGCGCGGCGAGGAGGAGCGCAGCGCCCTCATCGAGAAGCTCAACCGCAGCAACGCCGAGCTCCAGCGCTTCGCCTCGATCGCCAGCCACGACCTCCGCGAGCCCCTCCGCGGCGTGGCCACCCTCGCCCAGTTCGTCGCCGAGGATGAGGGCGCTGCCCTCCGCCCCGAGAGCCTCGCGCGCCTCGCCCGCATCAAGGAGCTCTGCATCCGCCTCACCGGCATGGTCACCGGCCTGCTCGAGTACGCGCGCCTCGGCGCCGAGCGCGAGCGCCTGCCCTGCGACCTCGGGGCCATCGCCGAGGCCGCCATCGACAAGCTCGCCGAGGGCCTCAGCGGGAGGGTCGAGATCACGCTCCACCCCGGCCTCCCCACCATCGAGGGCGACCCGCTCCTCCTCGAGCGGGTCTTCGCCAACCTCATCGGCAACGCCGTCAAGTACAACCGGGGCGCCGAGAAGCGGATCGAGATCGGCTTTGCCCAGGGCGCGGTCTTCGTCCGCGACAACGGCCTGGGCAT
>JAEYVB010000101.1 GCA_023429345.1 Planctomycetota bacterium | reverse complement strand
GATCGACACCGACCGCTTCTCCACCGCGCACCGCGACCCCGGCGTGTGGGAGCGGGCCGGCATTCCGCGGGGCGGGGTCCGCGTCCTCTATTGCGGGCGCGTCAGCGTCGAGAAGAACCTGCCCCTGCTCGTCCCGGTCTGGAGGCGCGTCCGCGCACGGCTCGCGCCCGGCGAGGCGCGGCTGCTGATCATCGGCGATGGGCCCTACCGCGCCGCCATGGAGCGCGAGCTCGGGGGCGATGATGTCCGGTTCCTGGGTTTCCGCCACGGGCCGGAGCTCTCGGCGCTCTACGCCTCCGCCGACCTCTTCGTCTTCCCGTCGCTCACGGACACCCTCGGCCAGGTGGTGATGGAGGCGCAGGCCTCCGGCCTCCCCGTGCTGGTCAGCGACCGCGGCGGACCGCAGGAGGTCGTCGGCCGCGGCGTCACCGGCCTGGTCCTGCCCGCCGCCGACCCGCACGCATGGGCGGGGGCGATCGTCGACCTCGTGCGTGACGGCGATCATCGCCGCGCGATGGGCGAGGCCGCGGCGAGGGCGATCCGGCCGATGTCGATCGCCGCGAGCTTCGACCACTGGTGGAGCGTGCACGAGTCGGCGGTCAGTTCACCACGACATCGATGCACCCGGCCAGGCCCAGGACGAGGCTGACGACGCCGTTGAGCGTGAAGAAGGCCATGTCCAGCCCCGCCTTGCCGCGCCGGGCGAGGACGAGGTGCTCCGCGAGCAGGAGGGCGACCACGAGCCCCACGCCGGCGCCGAAGATCGCCCCGAGCTGCCCGTGCCCCAGCCACGCGAGCACCAAAAACGCGACCGCCAGCGCGTGCAGGGCGCGGCTGACCCACGCCGCGCTGCGCCACCCCAGCCGCGCCGGGATGCTCGAGAGCCCGCGCGAGCGGTCGTACTCGATGTCCTGGAGCGCGTAGATCACGTCGAACCCGGCGACCCAGCAGAGGACCATCCCCGCGAGCAGGTAGATCGAGAGCTGCGGCGGCGGCCAGCCCAGGACCGTGCTGGGGTTCACCGCGATGGCCGCGGCGAGGGGGGATGCCGCCAGCGCCCCCCCCAGGAACAGGTGGCACAGCACGGTGAACCGCTTGGTCAGCGAGTAGAAGGCGATCCACGCCAATACCGGCACGCTCAGCGATGCCGGCCACCAGTTGCCGAAGAAGACGCCGAAAAGGGCGGCCGCGGCCACGAAGAGCGCCGCCGAGCCGAGCGCTGCGCCCCACGCCTGGCCGATGCTGAGCCTGCCCGCCGCGAGCGCCCGGCGGAGAGTCCGCGGGTTCTCGGCGTCGAAGCGGCGGTCCGCGATGCGGTTGAAGAGCATCGCCCAGGTCCGCGCGAACACCATGCACGGGATGATCAGGGCGAGCTGCAGCAGGAAGCCCCGGACGCCCGGGTAGCCGCCCCCCCACGCCAGGAACGCGCCGAGAATCGCAAACGGCAGGGCGAAAACTGAGTGCGCGAGCTTGATGTCCCCGGCGACCTCGCGGAGCACCCCCCACGCCGAGCGTGCCGAACCCCCGCTTCCCGCCTGGACAGAGACCTGACTCACCACGCGCAGGGTAGCCCCCTCTGGAAACGAAAGAACCCCCGCACGAGCGGGGGTCTACGGCGGCCGCGAGAGTTGGCCAGGTCCGAGGATCGGCCGCAACAGGCAATGTCCGCGCCGGGGGGCCTTCTTGCGGCGGTTGGCAAAAATCGGAGGCGTTCAGATCGGCCGGCGGAAGACCGCGCGGAGCCGCCGGATCGGCGGGCATTCGTCGTCGACGAACGAGTCCGCCGGCCCCATGGGCGCCAGGCCGTTCTCGGCCATCAGCGTCTCGAGCTCCCCCAGCGTCAGCGGGAAGGGCGGCTCGGGGGGCAGCGCGTCGTGCTCCTCGCGGGCGCGGCAAACAACAAGCACCGCGCCCCGCGGCCTCGCCAGCGAGACGACACCCGCGGCCGCGGGGGGCCGGAGCGACGGATCGATCGCCTGGAGCGTGTTGATCTCGACGACAAGGTCGTGCCGGCGCGCGAGGGTGGATGGGAGCGCAAAGAGGTCGGCCAGCAGGAGGCGGTCGGCGATCACCGTGTGGCGTCGGCGGGCCCAGGAGATGGCGGTGGGGGAGCAGTCGAAGCCGACGACGTCGTAGCCGCGGTCGGCGAGCTCGCGGACGTCATCGCCCAGTCCGCACCCCACGACCGCGACCGTGGCGCCGGGGCGGATCAGGCCGGGGGCCTCGCTGTTCAGCCAGGAGACCAGCGCGGGGTTCGGCGCGGCGTTCGCCCAAGGGACCGCCCCCGCATCCCCCGACGCTTCCTGATAGACCGACTCGAAGAACGCCGACCAGTCCTCGGCCCGCCCGGAGGTCGGCGCGGCGACCCGGGAGCGCGGTTCTCGCGGCAGGATCTCGATCGGTCTGATATCCGTCACGGACGCCATAGGCCACCCCTGAAGTGGGGACCTCCCCCGGAGACCTCCTTATGCTAAGCGGAGTGGGGTGTTCACACAAGCCCCGCGTGGGCTTGGGGTTGCGTTTCCCTAGCGGGCAATGTCCGGAGCCTCGGATTCCGCGGTCCCAGGCGGCTTTTGGCCCGGGTTGGCGGGGGGGAGCGAATCGGGCAGGTCCACGATCATCCGGGTCCCCTGCTGCCAGACCGATTCCACCCGGACCGTGCCCCCGAGCCGCCGCGCCGCGTGCTTGACGATCGAGAGCCCCAGCCCGGTGCCGTGCCCCGCGCGACCGACGGACCGCGCCGAATCGACCTGGTAATAGCGTTCGAAGATCCGCTGCTGCTGGTCCAGGGGGATGCCGATGCCGCGGTCGATGACCTCCAGACGCACGCCGCGATCACCGAGCGGCCGGCCGACGACCCGGACCTCCGTCCCCTCAAAGGCGTACTTGGTCGCGTTGTCGATCAGGTTGCCGAGGATGTGCAATAGCAGGGTGCGGTCGCTCCAGAGCGCGCCGAGCGCGGGATCAAAGTCGAACCGCAGCGTGAGCGAGCGCTCCCGCAGCACGCCCGCGTAGAGCGGCTCAAGGTCGGCGATGAGCGTCGCCACATCGACCGGGCCGCGGCGCACGGCGACCTCCGGAGACTCGAGCCGCGAGAGATCGAGCAGGTCGCGGACCATCTCCTCCAGCCGCTCGATGTTCCGCGCGATCATCCCGAGGAAGCGGGCGCGGGCCGCGGGGTCCTCGTTGTCGCCCAGGCTCTGGAGTGTGTCCATCGCGATCCGCATGGCGGCGATCGGCGTGCGCAGTTCGTGCGAGGCGTTGGCGGCAAAGTCCGAACGCACCTGCATCGCCCGTGCCTGCTCGGTGATGTCCCGCAGGCCGATCACCACCCCCCCCATCCCCTGCCCCGCCCCGGGGATCGGCGCCATGCTCAGGTCCCACACCCGCGCCCCGCCCGGCCGCGAAACCCGTACCTCCGAGCGGACCGGCTTCCCCGCGCGGGCCTCGCCGTACAGCTTCAGGACCTCTTCCTGTGTGAAAAGCTCCTCCACCGGCCGGCCCAGGGCCCGATCCGGCGGAACACCCAGGAGCCCCGCGGCCGCCGCGTTGCACAGCGTCAGGCGGCCGCCCGCGTCCGCCGCCAGCACGGGCCCGGCGAGGGCGTCCAAAAGGGATGAGAGCCGCAGCGTCCGATCGCGATCGGCCTCGGCCGCCCGAGCGGACTCCTCGGATGCCGCCTGCGCCTCGGCGCGGCGTCGCTCCTGCCGCGCGGCCTCGCGGCGCGCCTCCAGGCCCGCCGCCCAGATCATCGCCAGCGCGCCGAGCAAGACGCCCACCACCAGGAAGAGTGAGCCGCCCGCGGCCGCGGCGGCCGCCATGGCGGCGAGCGCGACGGTCGCGATGATGGGCGCCCGGAGGGCGGCGTGCGGGCCCGTGGCCATGGGGCGCATGCTAGAGATCGGCGCTCTCCGGCTCCTGGGTGGCGCGGTACCCGACGCCGCGGACGGTGCGGATCATCGCGCCGTGCTCGCCGAGTTTCTTGCGGACGGCCGTGATGTGGACGTCGATGGTGCGCTCGGTGACGGTGACGCCGGGGCCGATGGCGCGGGCCATGAGCTGTTGGCGCGAGAGGATCTTCCCACCCGCGGAGATCAGGGCGGTGAGCAGCCGGAACTCGGTAAGGGTGAGGCGGACGGGCTCGCCGCCGACGAGGACCTCGTGCGTCTCGAGGTTGACCTCGACGGGATCGAGCCGAAGCACGTTGCCCGACGCGTGCACCGCGCCCGCGCGGCGAAGGACCGCTTCTATGCGCGCCAGGAGCACCTTCACGGAAAAGGGCTTTGTGATGTAATCGTCGGCCCCGATGGCGAGCCCGACGAGCTGGTCGACCTCGTCGGCCTTCGCGGTGAGCATAATGATGGGGGTGCCGGCGAGGGCGGGATCCGTTCGGATACGGGTGGCCACCTCGGTCCCGTTGAGCTCGGGGAGCATGAGATCGAGCAGGATGAGATCGGGCTGGATTTCCCGGGCCTTGGCGATGGCGGCCCGGCCGTCGTAAGCCACGGTAACTTCGTAGTTTGCGCGCGAAAGATTGAACGCCAGGGAATCCGCCAGGTCGCGCTGGTCCTCAACGATGAGGACCCGGCGAGCCTTGCCTAAGTCTTTGTGCGATGGGGATTTAGGCATCATCGAGGG
>JAEYVB010000070.1 GCA_023429345.1 Planctomycetota bacterium | reverse complement strand
GGCCAGAAGGGCACGCAGGGTTTCGCACGTTGGCACGGGGGCGACTCCGGGGGTTTTTACAGGCGTGGGGCCTTGCCGGCCCTTTGTGACAGCGGGCCCGCCAGAACCGGCGAGCCCGCGTTGCGATTCAGGGGCGAGGGTCCCGCGAAGGACCGCTCGGGGCGGGCTCAGGCGATCTTCTTCTCGCGGATCGGGGGCCCCATCTCGGTCTTGAGGCGGCGGTTCATGGACTTGCGGGCGGCCCGGCGGCGGCGCTCGGAGGGCTTCTCGTAGAACTCCTTGCGCTTGATGTCCTTGGTGAGGCCCTCTTTCTCGCAGAGCTTCTTGAAGCGGCGCATCATCTGCTCGGTGGATTCGCCGCTTCGGGACTTGATCCGGATCGCCATGAGGGAGGGTGCTCCAAATAGGTAGGTATACCACCCGGCCGCGGGGCAGGGGAGGGGCATTAGTAAAGCGCCGCCATGGGGGAAGTCAACCGGGGGCCCCCGGGGGGGCCGAGGGGACGCCCGGTGGCCGGGGAGGGGCCGGGGAGGGGGCGGGGAGGGGGTGGGAAGGGGGCGGGGGTGCCACGGCGTTCTCAGGAGGGTTTCAGCGCAGGATCTGCCGCATCGGTCGCGGAGGATCGTGACAAAACGGGACAGGGGTGGCCACGCGCGGGGGAGAATCCAGGCATTGCGGGAGAGGATCCAGGCAGCGCGGGAGGGAATCCAGGCAGCGCGGGAGAGAATCCAGGCATTGCGGGAGGGAATCCAGGCAGCGCGGGACAGGATTTGCCACGCGCGGGAGAGGATTGTGGCAAGTTCTGCGCGGGACCGAGGGCTCCGGAAATCGGTTCGACGCCGCGAAGCGGCCGCGGCGCAATAGCCGGGGCACCCCTCCCGGACACATCGCGCCGCGGCGAGAGGCAGGACCCCGAAACAAACAGGGCCCCGGGACATTCCGGGGCCCTGCCTTCATTTGCCATCTGGCAATCTGCTCTTTGGCCCTTTGTTCTTTGGCCCTTTGCCCCGCTACCTCTTCTCGATCGGCACGTACGGGGCGTCGTGGGGGCCGACGTACTTGGCGGTCGGGCGGTAGAGGCGGTTGTCGCTGAGCTGCTCGATGATGTGGCCCGCCCAGCCGGCGGTGCGGCTCATGGCGAACATCGGCGTGAAGAGGTCGAGCGTCAGGCCGATCGAGTGGTACGTCGTCGCGGAGTAGAAGTCGACGTTCGGGTGGATGCCCTTGCTGCCGACCTCGCGCTCCATGACCTGCTCGATCCTCAGGCTCTTCTCGTAGAGGGGCAGGTTGCCGGTGTCGGCGGCGATCTGCTTGCTGAAGGTCTTGAGGAAGGTCGCGCGGGGGTCGATCGTCTTGTACACGCGGTGGCCGAAGCCCATGATGCGGGCGCCCTCGGCGCGCCGCTTGAGCTTGTCCATGATGTAGGGCTCGACGGCGTCGAGGCTGGGGATCTCGTTGAGCATCACCATGACCTCCTCGTTGGCGCCGCCGTGCAGGGGGCCGCGGAGGGAGCCGATGGCGCCCGTGAGCGCCGAGTACATGTCGCTCAGCGTCGAGATGATCACCCGCGAGGCGAAGGTCGAGTTGTTGAGGCCGTGGTCGGCGTGGAGGATCATGCACACGTCGAAGGCCCGGGCCATCGCCTCGGTGGGCATCTCGCCGTTGAGCATGTAGAGGAAGTTCTGGCTGAAGGAGAGGTCCTTCTTCGGCGGGACGATGGGGAGGCCGCGGCGGTGGCGGTCGAAGGTCGCGATGATGGCGGGGATCTGCCCGAGGATGTTGAGGGCCTTCTGGCGGGCCTTGCTCAGGTCCTTGACCTCGTTGGGGTCGCTGTCGTACATGGCCAGGGAGCTGACCATGGTCCGCAGCACGTGCATGGGCTCGGCATCCTTCGGGCAGTTCAGGATGGCCTCGACGACGCCCTTGGGGGGCTGGTAGCGGGAGCGGAGGTCCTGCTGGAAGTCGTCCAGCTCGGACCGCTTCGGCAGGCGGCCGTTCCAGAGGAGGAAGACCGTCTCCTCGAAGGTGCTGTTGCGGGCGAGCTGGTCGATGGGGATGCCGACGTATTCGAGGATGCCCTTCTCGCCGTTGATGAAGGACATGCGGGTCTCGGCGGCGGTGACGCCCTCGAGGCCCTTGGAGAAGTTGGGGGGGCCGGGTGGTCCGGCGGGCTTGTCGGCAACGGCGGTGGTCATGCGTGCTCCGCGACTTGGTTGGTTCTGCCGCCGGCCTCCGCCGGGGCGCTCGTCTCTTGGTCCCTCACCCCGGGCCTCTCCCCCACTCCCGGGCTCCCTCTTTCGGAAGGGGCGGAACTATAGAGGGAGGCCCCCGGTCACGCAATGGCGGAAGCCACCCGGTTTTCGCGCGGGCGGCGCGGCATTCCAGATAGGATGGGGCCGTGCTGCTGCCGATCGGAACCGACCGCCCCCTCTCGCGCCCCACGGTGATCAACCACGCCCTGGTGGCGGTGAACGTCGCGGTCTTCCTGGCGGGGCTGGTGGCGGAGCGCTTCGCGGGGGATGCCTTCGAACAGATCGCCGGCCCGCTCATCCTCGATCCGGAACGTTTCCGCGTCTGGACGCTGGTGACGTACGCGTTCCTCCACGGCGGCTTCATGCACCTGCTGGGGAACATGGTCTTCCTGTGGGTGTTCGGACCCAACGTCGAGGACCGGCTCGGCCGGATCGGGTACCTCGCTTTCTACCTGCTGGGGGCGGCGATCTCCGGCGGGATGCACGCGCTCTTCAACGGGGCGCCGGTCGTCGGCGCCTCGGGGGCGATCGCGGGCGTCACGGGGGCGTACCTGGTCCTCTTCCCGCGGACGCAGATCAAGACGGTCGTGATCTTCTTCCTGATCGGCGTCTACGAGATCCCGGCGTGGTGGTTCATCGGGGGGCAGATCGCCTGGAACCTCTTCATGGAGGCGGGCGGCCTCTCCGGGAACATCGCCACCCTGGCGCACCTGGGCGGGTACGGCTACGGCGCTGCGGTCAGCGCTGCGCTCCTGGGGTCGGGGCTCCTCAAACGCGAGGTGTACGACCTCTTCACCATTTCTCGGCAGGCCAGGCGGCGGCGCGAGTTCCGTGAGGTGCAGTACCAGCGCCGCCGCGCTGAGCTGGCGGGCAAGAACCCCGACATGGCCCTCAAGCCCCGCTCCGCGGATGAGGCCTCGATCGATGCCGTCGCCGCCCTGCGGGCCGAGATCGCCGACAAGCTCGAGTCCGGGGAGGCCCCGGCCGCGGCCTCGGCCTACCGCACGCTGATGGAGCGGCACAGCGCGGTTCCGGGCGCTGCCCTGCTGCCGAGGCGGACGCAGTACGACATCGCGAACGCCCTCTTCGCCGCGGGCGACCACGCGACAGCGCTGTCGGCGTACGACACCTTCCTGGCCGGGTATCCCAAGGACCCGGAGATCCCCACCGTCCGGCTGATGGTGGGCGTGATCTGCGCCCGCTACCTCAACGACCCGGTGCGGGCGAAAAAGGAAATCGTCGCGGCAAAGCCGGACCTGACCGACGGGCACCTCGCCCTGGCGGCGGAGCTGCTCGAAGAGCTCGGCTGAGGCTCTCAGCCGAGCCAGAGCCACACGAAGATGATCATCGCGATGACGCCCAGCATCACGCCGACGATGACCAGGGTCGCGGGTTCGCTCCCGCCGACCTGTTCATGAGCCTCGTGGGTGTGGACGGGGTGCTGGTGGGTGTCTGCCATGGCGGCAATGGTACCGCCGACCCGGCACGGATGAAACCCGGGTGCCCGCGTGAAGCCCGCCGCCCCGGCGCGGATCACCCGGATGCGCGTTGAGAACGATTGATCAACAGTCACGGTTGGTGCACACGGGTTAAGGAGAGACCTATGACACGCAGAGGATTGGCCGCTTTGACGACGAGCGCACTGGTAGCTTTCGCGGGCGGGGCCGCAGCGCAGCAATCCGGCGGCGGGGCCGGGGGAAGTTCGGGCGGGCAGTCCGGGTCGGCCGGAAGCCAGTCCGGGGGTTCTCAGAGCGGCGGCCAGCGCGGGAACCAGACCGGAGGATCGAACCAGGTCCGCCCGCAGCAGGACCGCGATCCTTCCAACGCGGGCCCGGCGACCGGGACGCGCGATGCGACCGGCGGCGACGGCATCGGCACCCGTTCCCAGCCCTCGGGCGCGGACCTGGGCCTGCCGAGCGGCAACCAGCCGATCCTGCCACCGATCGACCCCAACGCCAATCAGACCGGGCGGCCGCGGCAGCAGATCAACCAGCAGCAGAACGACTTCAGCGGCCTGGTGCGCGACGGGCAGTTGGACGCGGAGTTTGTCCGCAACCTGAACCCGGAGCAGCGGCTGAACCTGGCGCGTCAGCTCGGCCTCGTTGAGGACTTCGACGACGGCGGCAGCGGCGTCCGGATGTCGCAGGACCGCGCGCTGCGGCTCGAGAATGAGCGGCTCAACAGGCTCCGCCAGCAGCAGGGCCGGACGGGCGTGTTCGGCACCGGCGAGGCCGACGGCTTCGGCGGCGGCCGGAACGCCGCTCTGGAACTCCAGCGGCTCGAACAGCTCGAGGAGCGGATCATGGCCCAGAACGATTGGCTGCTCCGCCGTCTCGGCCAGGCGCGGCAGATGTCGGGCGACCGGCAGGTGCGGGCGATGGGCGAGGTTCTCCAGGACCTCATCCTCCAGCACGGGGAGGTGATGGCGTACATGGGCGAGCTGCGGTACACGGTCGCCGAGCAGGCGGGCCTCTCCCCGCAGGCGCCCGTCGACGCCCGGATCGCCCCCCGCAGCTACGCCGCGCCGGAGCGGTTCGGCTGGGAACTCGAGGACGAACGCGAGAGCTCGGCCCGGCCGTATCGCAACGCGGCGCCGCCGATGTACGACGAGCAGGGCCGCCGCTGGCGCTGACTGCGGCGAGCGCCGCGGGAATTCCGTTCGGACTAAACTGGCCGCATGGAACCACGTTTCGTGCGGCCGCTTTCTGCGCTGGCGCTGTGCTCTCTTGTTCTCGCCGGGTGCGCCGGCGGCGGTCGTGCATCGCAGGACCCCCTGTCGGATATGCGCAACCCCAAGCTCTCGACTTCCCGGCGGGTGGAGGCCATCGAGCGATCCTGGGCGGATGCAGGCACGGGCGCCGTCGACAAGGCGGCGGTCCGCGAGGACCTGAAGACCATCGCGTGGGGGACCGCCTTCCCGACGGAGATGCGGATGGCGGCGCTGGAGGCCCTGCTCGGCGATTCGGACCACCGTTTCGATGACGACACCCGCGGGATGGTGCGGCTGATGCTGCCCCGGGAGCCAGACCCGCAGGTGGTGCGCGAACTATCGGAGGCCGCGGCCTCCCGCGGGTGGGCGGAGGTAACGCCGGCCCTGGTGCGGAGCCTCTCCCGCCCGTGGTCTGGGGTGAGCGACAGGCAGCGCCCCGAATACAAGGCGTTGGCCAGGCTGAACCCGGGCACGGAGGTGCCTCTGGTCGTGTACGGGGTCTTCCTGCACCCGCCGGAGGAGGAGCCGGCGTTCGGCGTCGTCCCGGCCGAACGCGTGCGGTCGGACGCCTGGGACCTTCTGGCCCGGCTCGACACGGGCGGGGAACTCCGGTCCCGGCTCATCAGCGAGGGTGCCGACGAATCCGGCCCGATCGTGGACATGCGGGCGGCCCTGAACGAACTGCGGACGCTGCCGCTAACCGGGGATGAGCTGCGTTGGCTGGCCTCGCTCCGGACGACCTCCCCCCAGCACAGCGCCTGGTGGGATGAGACGCGGAGGGCGGTGTCGCGGCTCGACGGACCGCGATCGACCAAGCTCCAGCTGCGGCACATGGAGCCGATCCGGTGGGCCTCTCAGCACCGGCCGGATTGGGTCGCGATGGGTCGGGATGAACTGCTGCGCGAGGTGCGTTCCCGGCTGGAGGACCGCCCGGTGTACCGCCGCTCGCGGCGCGAACGAGACCGCATCCCACCCTCCCCGGAGCGGCTCTCGGACTGGGAACGCACGCTCTCCTGGGCCGACCTGCTGGCCATCCTTGTCGTCGATGATGCGCTGGCCGATGCCGCGCTCCGTCGGGCGCTCTTCGCACAGGCGGCCATGGACCGCGACGATACCAGCGCCGAGTACGGCGGCGTGCTGCGACTCGAGGCGTCGTCGCCGGGAGAGCCGGGGCAGTTCGTCGTCGTTCTGTACCCGCCGCGGCCGGGATCGCGGCGCGGGGACCGGCAGTTCGTGGCCTCCACCGACATGATCGCGCAGAGCGACCACGCGGTGGCCCACTACCACTTCCACGCGCAGACCGTGCGGAACTCCGACTACGCGGGCCCGAGCCCCAACGACCTTGCCTACGCGGCGCGCTACGGGCGGACGTGCCTGGTGTTCACCGCCGTCGGCGATGGGCTGCTCAACGCCGATCTGTACCAGCCCGATGGCGTCGTGCTGGATCTCGGCGTCGTTCAAGCGCCCTAAGTCGCGGCCGGGGAGTGCAAAGAGAAATGGCCGGGAGACTCTTGCGAGCCTCCCGGCCAACACGAGGAGGAGAGAGGAGGCGGGTTGGACTCCGCGGCTGTCCGCGAAGGTGAGCCCAGCTTAACAGAAAGCCGGCCCACGTCTACGGGGTTAAGCCCTCAAAAGCGGAAAATTCACCGTCGACCCGTAACGGATCGTCCGGTTGGATGCCGTACCACGCGTGAAAAACTCTTCAGGGCTCCGCGAGCCCCTCGCGGATGGCGTACCGCGCGAGGTCGACCCGGTCGTGGATGTTGAGCTTGCTCATCAGGCTCGTCGAGTGGTTGTCGACCGTCTTGACGCTGAGATGCATGATCGCCGCGATGTCCTTCTTCGAAAGGCCACGGGCGATATAACGGAGCACCTCGAGTTCGCGCGGGGTGAGCGTAGAGGCCCGGGTTTTCGAGGCTTCCGTCAGACGCGCGCCATGGGAGTCCACCACGATGCGGGCCTGCACCTCGGGGGAGAAGTACGCCCCGCCGGCGGCGACGGTGCGCACCGCGCGGAGCACCGTTTCGGGGCTTTCGCCCTTGGTCATATACCCCGACGCCTCGGCGGCGAGCGCTTCCTCAATATAGCGGTCGTGGAAGAAGCCGCTCAGCACGATGACGCGGGTTTTCGGGCAGCGTGCGCGGATGGTGCGGACCGCGTCAAAGGCGAGCAGCCCCGGCATGTCGATGTCCATCAGAACAATGTCGGGCTTCTCGCGGACCGCGACGGCCAGCGCCTCATCGGCGCTGCCCACCTCGCCCACGACCTGGATATCCCCGGAATCCCGGAGCCAGTTCGCGAGCGAATCGCGTACGAGGGCGTGATCGTCGGCGAGCAGGACGGAAATGGTCTTGGTCATCAAAGTCATACTAGGTGGATGGTGCGGGGTGAAGAACCTTGCCGATGGCCTCGGCCAACTCGGTCATCTGGAAGGGTTTACGTAAGACCACGCTCTCGGGATCGCCCGCGGGCCCGCCGGAATCGGGATCATCCGACAGCAGAATGGCGGGCGCGGTGGCTCCCGCGGCCCGGAGCCGCGTCAGGGCCTCGCTGCCTGCGAACCCGGGCATGTCAGAATCGATGATAAAGACTCGACACTCCCCGGCATGCTGCCGGTAAAGGTCCAGCAGGGCGGGCCCATCGGCGGCCTGAGCCACCCGGTAGCCCAGGGAGAGCAGCATCGAGGCCATGATCTCGCGGACGTACGTGCGATCATCGGCCAGGAGGAGGAGTTCGCCATTGCCCACCGGCGAAGCGCCGTGCCGGCTCTCGGACCGATTGTCGACTTCGGGATCCGTTATCGGCAGAAGGACGCGGAAGGTAGTCCCCTGGCCCGGCACGGACTCGACTTTGATGGCTCCGCCGTGATCCTGCACAATTCCGTGGATGATGGGGAGCCCGAGCCCCGTGCCCTCGCCCGCGGGTTTGGTCGTGAAGAAGGGCTCAAAGATGCGTTCGATGAGGTCCGGGGTCATGCCCGCGCCCGTATCGCTCACGGTGAGGACCGCTGTAGGCGCACTTGGCTGGCCGTCGAGCGGACGCGTCTCCTGGTCGACCGAGATGGTGAGCCGCCCGCCCTCGGGCATCGCGTCGCGGGCGTTGATCGCGAGGTTGATCAGCACCTGGTTGAGCTGGGTGACATCCGCGTAGACCCAGACCGGGCGCGGGGCAATCGCGGTGCGCAGATCGATGCCGGCGGGCAGAGTCCGCCGGAGCAGGTGCACCGCGTCGAGCACGACCTGCCCGAGCTGCACCGGCCGCTTCTCGGACCGCTCCTGACGGGTGAATGTGAGCAGGCTCTTGGTCACACCGCTGGCCTGCTGCGCCGCCTGATCGACGCGGTCCAGCGAACGCGTGGCCGGGTGGTTCTGCGACAGGGTCCGCCGCGCCAGACTCGTGTACCCGAAGATCGCGGTCAGCAGGTTGTTGAAATCGTGCGCGATGCCGCTGGCCAGGCGTCCGACGGCGTCGAGCTTCTGGGCCTGCCGCAACGCTTCCTCGGCCGCCTTGCGGTCCGTGATGTCGGTGAAGGTGCCGATGAGCGTCCGCAGCCCGAGGTCGGGATTGGTCGCGGGCGCCCCCGTCAGCATGACCTGGCGACGCCCGCCGCGGCGGCCGACGAGCTCGACTTCGTAGGTCGACACCTCGCCTCGGGCCCGCTTCTCCACCTCACGCTCGACGATGCGGAGGCTCTCGGGGGTGAAGAAGGAGCGGAAGTCAACGCCCCGGAGATCGTCCGGGCTGTCCACCTCGATCATCCGGCAGAGCGCGGGGTTCGCGAAGATCGTCTCGCCGGTCTCCTGCGAGACCTCCCAGATCCCCATCGCGCCGTGCACCGCGAGCCGGCGGTAGCGCTCCTCCGAGCTCGCGAGTGCCTCTTGCGCGACTTTCAGATCGGTCAGGTCGAGCATCAGCCCCGCCATGCGGACGAGTTCGCCCCCCTCGTAGACGCAGCGGCCGATGCTGTTGAGCCACCGCGTCCCCCGGCGCGGGTGGTTCACGCGGAACTCGAATCGGAACTCGCGGCGACGCTCGCGCCGGATCTGCTCGACGTCGGCCGACATCCCGGCGAGGTCGTCGGGATGTAACGCACGCAGGGAGCCGGCGACGAGGTCCTGCTCGGACCGATCAACTCCCATCAGCTCGTAGGTGGAGTCCGACCAGACGAGCGCATTCCGCCGCGCATCCCAGTCCCACGTTCCCGCGCTAGCGCACTCCTGGGCAAAACGCAGCCGCTCTTCGCTCTCGCGGAGCGCCTCCTCCATCTCGCGGCGCTCGGTGATGTCAACAAAGGTCACGATAGCGCCGTCCTGAACCCCCGCGGGGGTAAAGATCGGGATCGCGGTGTAGACGCCCCATGACGTTTCCCCATCGGGGCGCCGGACGCCGATCGTCTCCGGTCCCTCGGGCCTGCCGCTTCGGAGGCACCGAGAGACCGGGTACTCGGCCGCCGGGAAGATTCCGCCGCCCTCCCGAACCGTCTCGGGCTCGAAGTCCGTGACAAACCGCTGCGCGAGGTGGTCGAACGAGTAACCCAGGACCTTCTGCGCCATCGAGTTGGCCTTCACGATGCGGCCGTCGAGGGCGACCTGAACCAGGCCGCCGGGCATGTTGTCGATGATCCGCTGGTTGAGCTCCTCGCTCCTCCGCAGCGCCAACTCTCCGGCGAGGCGCTCGGTGACGTCCTGGGCGATCGAGAGGATCCCGATCACACCCTGGTCCTCGTCGTGGATGACGCCGTTCTGCCATTCGCAGATGATCCGGTCCCCCGACCTGGTCTTGTTGCTGTTCCGGGAGGGCACCGGGCCGTCCTTGCCGCGGACGGCGCGGGCGAGAACGTCGCGCACGGTCCCTCGCTGGTCCTCCGGCACCAGGAGATCGATCGCATTGAGGCCCAGCACTTCTTCGGCCTTCCAGCCGAAGATCCGCTCCGCGGCCGGGTTCCAGGTGACGATCCGTCCGTCCGCGTCCGAGATCACCACCGCATCGCCGATCGCCGCGACGAGCCCGGATGTGTCGAAGGTCTGCGATGG
>JAEYVB010000433.1 GCA_023429345.1 Planctomycetota bacterium | reverse complement strand
CAATGACCGCGGCGAGATCGCCCAGTGGTACGGGACCATCACCGACATCGACGCGATGGTGAAGCTGGAGGAGCACCTCGAGCGCAAGGCCGCGGACCTGGTCGAGTCCAACACCGACCTCGAAGAGTTTGCCCAGATCGTCGCCCACGACCTGAAGGAGCCGCTCCGCGGCATCGCCACCTGCGCCGCCTCCGTCGCCGAGGACTACCACGACCGTCTCGACGAGGACGGCAACGACCGCCTCGAGACCCTCGTCCGTCTCCCCAAGCGGATGTACCAGCAGCTCGACGCGCTCCTGGAGTTCTCCCGCGTCGGCAAAACCCGCCTGGCCATCGCCGAGACCGACCTCCAGGGCCTTATCGACCACATCACCGAGGACCTGGCCCACTGGCTCAAGGAGCGGAACGGCGTGGTCCGCCCGGTCCCGCCGCTGCCCCGCCTCCGCTGCGATCCCATCCGGATCGAGCAGGTCCTGCGCAACCTCATCGTCAACGGCATCAAGTACAACCGCTCCGATCCCCGCACCGTCGAGATCGGCGCTGATACCTCTCGGATGCCGCCCGTGCTCTACGTCCGCGACAACGGCATCGGCATCCCCGCCCGGCACTTCGACACCATCTTCGCGATGTACCGTCGCCTGCACACCCGGGACGCCTTCGGCGGCGGCGCCGGCGCCGGCCTGGCGATCGTCAAGCGCATCGTCGAGCGCCACGGCGGGCGCATCTGGGTCGAGTCCGCGGTCGATGCCGGGACCACGTTCTACTTCACCCTCGCGCCCGAGGTCCCCACCACCCCGGCCGCCCGCGCCGCGACGGACAGCCCCGATCCGCCGATGGTCGAGTTCCCGCGTCGGGTCCCCGCCCCCGAGCCGCCGGGACCGGCCGACGCTACCTGACGCTCCGCCCCCGGATCGTCAGGGTCACCCGCCGCTCCTTCCGCCGCCGCCGCGCCCGCGCCGAGAAGTACGGCACCGGCGCCACCGCGCGCAGGATGAACCCGAGCGCCACCAGAAACGCCGCCGTCACCACCCAGAACTGCCAATCGCCTACCGGCATCGGTCGCGTTCTCCGTTCTCCGGGCCCGCTAGGCCAGCACCTGGTACACCACGAGCGCCGCCGCGTACGCCATCCCGCACATCCAGCCCAGTTGCAGGAGCGCCCACTTCCAGCCCCCCGCCTCCCGCGCCGTCACCGCCAGAGTCGGCAGGCACTGCATCGCCAGCACGTAGTACACGAGGAGGGACCACGCCACCGCCGGCGTGAAGACCGGTGAGCCGTCCTCGCGCTTCGCCGAGGCGACCTTCGCCAGCACGCCCTCATCCTCCCCCTCTTCCCCCGTCACGATCACCGCCATCGTGGAGACAAAGACCTCCCGGGCCGCGAAGCTCGAGAGCACCCCCACCGAGAGTTGCCAGTCGTACCCCAGCGGCGCAAACACCGGCTGGAGCGTCTTGCCGATCCGCCCCGCGAAGCTGCTCGCCGATGCGTGCCGCGCCTCGATCCGGTCCGCCTCCGCCAGCATCGACTCGGGCGAAGCGAACTCAGACGGAGCAGAGGAAGCAGAGAACGCAGAGATGGTCAAGGAGGGATCCACACCCGCTTCCTGATTCGCCTCCGAGTTCCTCCGCTCCCGCTGCCGGCTCTGAGTTCCCTCTTCTCCTGGTTTGCCATTTGCCATTTGCCATTTGGCCATTTCCCGCAGCCGCGTAGCGGCGGAGGGCGGCTCTACCTTCGGGTACGCCCCCAGCCACCACAGCACCACGCAGATCGCCAGGATGCTTGTGCCCGCCTGCCGCAGGAATATCCACGCCCGGTCCCACGTCGAGAGCAGCGCGGTCCGCAGGCTGGGCGCCTTGTAGCCGGGCAGCTCCAGCGCCATCGGGCGGCTCTCGCCCCGCAGGATCGTCTTGCGGGCCACCAGCGCGCTGACCACCCCCGCGAAGATCCCCAGCGCGTAGCACCCGACGAACGCCAGCGCCGCCAGCGCCGGTGAATCGCGGAACAGGATCCCCGTCACCAGCACGTACACCGGCAGCCGCGCCGAGCACGTCATGAAGGGCGCCACCAGGATCGTCGCCAGGCGCTGCCGGCGGTCCGGGATCGCCCGCGTCGCCATGATCCCCGGGATCGCGCACGCGTGCGAAGAAAGCAGCGGCATGAACGCGTGCCCCGGGAGCCCGAACGGCCTCAGCACCCGGTCCATCACGAACGCCGCCCGCGCCAGGTACCCCGTGTCCTCCAGCACCGAGATCAGGAAAAAGAGCAGGCAGATCTGCGGCAGGAACACCACCGTCGCCCCCACGCCCGCCACCACGCCCTCGGCCAGGAACGCGCGGAGATCCCCCGGCGGCAGCACCGCCTCGATCCCGCCCCCCAGCACCGCAAAGATCGTCTCGATCCACCCCATCGGGTACTGCGCCAGCGAGAAAAGGCCCCAGAACAGCCCCGCCATCACCGCCGTGAACACCGCCATCCCCAGCACCGGGTGCGTGAACACCCGGTCGATCCGGTCCGTCAGCGTGTCGGCGTCCAGCCCCTCCTCGCCCGCGGCCACCTTGGCGTAGACCTCCTCCGCCCAGGCCCGCAGCCCCTCCGCGCTCCCCGGCGGCGTCCGCGGGATCCGCGCCGCATCCAGCGCCAGGGTGAGCTCCGCCAGCCCCTCGCCCGACCGCGCCGATGTGCACACCACCGGGCACCCCAACTCCTCGCTCAGCACCGACGCGTCGATCGAGATCCCCCGCCGCCGCGCCAGGTCCATCATGTTCACCGCGACCACCGTGGGCAGCCGGCGCCGGAGCCCCTCGCCCACCAGCACCAGGCTCCGCGGCAGGTTGGTCGCATCCGCCACAACGCACTCAGCATCGGGCTCCCGCGCTTCCTGCCCCTTGAGCGCCGTCTTCCCCTGCAGCACATCGCGGCAGATCGCCGACTCCAGCTGGTCCAGCTCCAGCGAGTAGATCCCCGGCAGATCGATCAGCTCCGCTACGTGCTCTTCCGGGCCCGCTCCGACAGCGCTGTCTTCCGCCCCGCCGAGATCGCTTGCCCTCCCGCAGCACCCCCCCGACTTCGGCACAGCGCCGGCCTTGCGGCCCGCGCCGACGCTCAGCCGCCCGACCCGCGCCTCCAGCGTCGTGCCCGGGAAGTTCCCCGTCTTGTGCCGCAGCCCCGACAGCCGGTTAAACAGCGTCGTCTTCCCGGTGTTGGGGTTCCCCAGGAGCGCGATCCGCAACGTGCGAGCCCCGCCCGAGGGCGGCACCCGCAGCGCCGCTGTCCCCGAGACGCCGCTCATCCCTTGGTCTCAGCGCTCGCCCCGCCCATCCCCGGCGGCAGCACATCCACGACGATCTTGTCCGCGAGCGGACGCGCCAGACCGATCCGGCACCCCGCCCCGCGGCCGCTGGTGATCGCCACGATGCACGGTTCCCCGGCCCGGCACAGGCGGACTTTGGCATCGCAGCGGAGCCCCATCGCCCCCAGCAACGCCGCATCCTGCTCGCACAGGCCAGCCGAGCGGACCACGCCCACCTGCCCCGGACGGAGCTGCGTCAACGCGAACTGTGTCCTGGTAGCTGCGGCCAAGGCGCAATCCTCCGCCGGACGCCGCCCCCGTTACGCGTCCAAGTGCCCATACTATGCCGTTGAGACTCGTTCTCAACGGGCTCTGGACGTCCGGGAAGCCAAATCAGGGTCGCTTCCCCGGCTCTACGCCGGTCGGCCCGGCTGCGGCCGCCGGGGTCTTCGGATGAAGCCCCCCTCAGTCCGCAGGAGTTTCGCCCGCCCAACGACCGCCGGCAGCAACACTTAGCGTGCCGCACCGACCGGGAATACATACCTTGCGGAGCTTTTTAGGACGCCATCGCGTCTGGCATGCGCTCCCGACC
>JAEYVB010000231.1 GCA_023429345.1 Planctomycetota bacterium | reverse complement strand
CGACCAGATGAGGACGCGGGCCGCGGGGGCGATGCCGTGGATGCCGTAGGCGTCCCTGGCGAACCAGACGGGGTTGGGCTCGAAGGCGAGGAGCGCCGCGGCGCTGGGCCTGCTGGGGATCGTCTGCACGATGCGTCCATAGTACCGGGGCGAAACACAAAAGCCCCCGGCGTGCGCCGGGGGCTTTGGCAGAAGGTTCAGGAGGAAGGCCGATCGCTTGCGAGGTCGGTTCCAGCGAGACTTACTCGGCCTTGAGGACTTCCTTCATCAGGTTGGTGGGCATGGCGCGGTACTCGAGGAACTCCATGGTGGCGCTGGCGCGGCCCTGGGACATGCCTCGGAGGCTGGTGGTGTAGCCGAAGAGCTCGGAGAGGGGGATCTCGGCGGTGACCAGCTTGACGTGGCCGCGGTCGTCGGTGTCGATGATCATGCCGCGGCGGCTGGAGATGTCGCCGGTGACGTTGCCGAGGTAGTCGTCGGGGACGGTGACCACGACCTTCATGATGGGCTCGAGGAGGACGTTGCCGGCGCGGCTGACGGCCTCCTGGAGGGCGAGGCGGCCGGCCTGCTCGAAGGCGACCTGCGAGGAGTCGACCGCGTGGTAGGAGCCGTCCACCAGCGTCACCTTGACGTTGATGAGGGGGTATCCGGCGGTGACGCCCGAGGCGGCCGTGGCGCGGATGCCGTCCTCGACGGGCTTGATGAACTCCTTCGGGACCGCGCCGCCGACGATCTTGTTCTCGAAGGCGATCGAGTCGGTAAAGTCGAGCTCGTCCTCCGCGGCCTGGGCGGCGGTGTAGGGCTCGATGTGGATCTGGACATCGCCGAACTGGCCGCGGCCGCCGGTCTGCTTCTTGAAGAGGCCGCGGACGTACTCGACCTTCTTGGTGATGGCCTCGCGGTAGGAGACGCGGGGCTTGCCGACCTCGACGTTGATCTTCATGTCGCGGACGAGCTTGGTGCGGATGATGTCGAGGTGGAGCTCGCCCATGCCGCTGATGATGGTCTGGCCGGTCTCGTCGTCGAAGTGGAAGCGGAAGGAGGGGTCCTCGCGGCGGATGGTGAGCAGCGCCTCGGAGAGCTTGCGCTTGTCGTCGGCCGTCTTGGGCTCGATGGACATGCTGATGACCGGCTCGGGGAAGGTCATGCGCTCGAGGATGATGGGGTTGTCGGCGTCGCAGAGGGTGTCGCCGGTGTAGCTGTCCTTGATGCCGATGACGGCGACGATGTTGCCGCTTGTGACCTCGTCGAGGGGCTGGCGGTGCTGGGCGTGCATCTCGTAGATGCGGCTGGCGTTCTCTTTCTTGCTGTTGCCGGGGTTGATGACGCGCTGGCCCTTGGCGAGCTTGCCGGAGTAGACGCGGATGTAGGTCAGGTCGCCGTGCTGGTCGCTGACGACCTTGAACACGAGGGCGGAGAAGGGCGCGTTGTCGTCGTGCGGGCGGGTGAGCTTGGTCTCGGGGTCGCGCGGGTCGGTGCCCTCGACCTCCTCGACCTCGTTGGGGGAGGGGAGGTAATCGATGACGGCGTCCAGCAGCTTCTGGACGCCGATGTTGCGGAGGGCCGCGCCGCAGAGGACGGGGTTGCAGGCGCGGGCGATGGTGCCCTTGCGCAGGGCGGCCTTGATCTCCTCGGGGGTGATGGAGGCCTCGTCCGTGAGGTACTTCTCGGTGAGGGATTCGTCGAGCTCGGCGGCGGCCTCGACCATCTTGTGGTGCCACTCGGCGGCCTTGTCGGCGAGTTCCTCGGGGATGTCCTTCTCGGTCACCACCGCGCCCTGCTCGGAGGCGTCGTAGTAGTACGCCCGCATGGTGACGAGGTCGATGATGCCCTGGAACTCATGGCCGGAGCCGATCGGGTACTGGATGGCGATGGCGTTGGCGCCGAGGCGCTGCTTGATGGTCTTGAAGCTGAACTCGAAGTCGCCGCCGAGCTTGTCCATCTTGTTGATGAAGCACAGGCGGGGGACGCGGTAGCGGTCGGCCTGGCGCCAGACAGTCTCGGACTGGGCCTCGACGCCCTCCTTGCCGTCGAAGACGGCGACCGCGCCGTCGAGGACGCGGAGGGAGCGCTCGACCTCGATCGTGAAGTCGACGTGTCCGGGGGTGTCGATCAAGTTGATCTTGTACTCGTGGCCGTCCTTGGTCCACGGGCAGGTGGTGGCGGCCGACTGGATGGTGATGCCGCGCTCCTGCTCGTCCTGCAGGAAGTCCATGGTCGCGGTGCCCTCGTGGACCTCGCCGAGCTTGTAGGTCTTGCCGGTGTAGAAGAGGATCCGCTCGGAGACAGTGGTCTTGCCGGCGTCGATATGGGCGCAGATGCCGATGTTTCTGATGTTGCTGAGGTCGGTGGCCATGGCGTTTTCCTACTAAGGCTCGGTTGCGGCGAGGGGTGCGGGTTCTCGGGGTTAGCTCCGGCCGCGCACACGGGAGGCGGTCGGCGGGGCGTGTTCGTTCGTGTTCGTCGTCCGCGGCGACCGCTGCTTCGGGTCGAGTGCCCCCCGCGACCGGGAGCGGGCGCTGCGGAAAGGTGTTCTTCGGGTGCCGCGGCAAGCCAAGCCCGCGGCGGGCTCGCTCACCCGGCCTCCGGATCTTCCTGCGAATCCATCGCGGAAACTCCTGTGGGACGGGGCCATGCCGGAGATCCGGCATTTCGAGGCGAAGATTCTAGGAGCCCCCCGGGGGGCCTTCAAGAACGTCGGTTAGGGTGTGTTGAGGGCTTGCTCGACCAGCCGTCGCTCCTCGTCGGTGAGGCCCCGGAGGGGGTCCAACCGCTGGAGCCGGTCGCGTTCGAGGGCGATTTCCGCCCAGCGGCGGGCCTGGCCCGAGTCGCCCAAGGCCGTGTAGGTCCGGACCAGGCGGACGGGGAACGCCAGGCCATAGGGGTCCCGTTTGGCGGCCCGGGTGAGCGCGTCGGCCGCGGCCATGAGATGGGTAGGGTTGGGGTCAAGTTCCGACCGGGCGGTGAGGATGCTGGCGAGCAGGCTGAGATTGGTTGCGGAGGGGTGGCGGTCGACCAGCTCGCGGGCGGTCCGCTCGGCGTTGGTTGCGGCGGCGGACCCGGTTTGCCCCAAGGCGGCCTGGGCGCTGGCGATCGTGATATAGAGACGGGCGAGAGCCTCGACGGTGGGGGTATGGGTAGGCGCGATGGCGGCCGCGGTCTGGAGGGGCGGGATGGCGCGGTCGGCTCTGGATGCGGCGAGGGTGGCAAGGGCCAAGTCGAACTGCTCGGGCGTTTGCGGCAGCGGGGTGCCGGCGAGGCGGGCGAGGTCGGCGGCGATCTCGGAGGGACTATCGACGCTGGCCGGGTGCTGGAGATCGGCCATCCGGGTGCGGATGCGGGCGATCGGCTCGAGAGCGGCCGCGGATTCGGCCAGGGCGGCCTGCCAGCGGGCGACGGGGAGGAGCCCGACCCAGGCCCACACCGCGGCGGTGAGGAGGACAAGGATGCCGACGCTGCGGCCGGCCTGGGGCCGGGAGGGTCGGGATGGGGTCCGGGACAGGGAACCGCCGGCGGCCGCGGCGATGAGGACCATGAAGAGACCGGCGGAACTGGGCCATATGGGGGTGATCTCGATCTGGGCGTGCACGGCGAGGACGACGGCGGCGACGGCGGAGGGGATGCGCCAGCGCGGCGAGATGCGCATCAGGGCCACGGCGGCGACCGAAACGCCCGACCACGCCAGGAGGCCAATGAGCCGGACAAGGGCGCTGTCGGGCGTGATGGCCGGGCGTTCGGCAGCGCTGCCGAGGGCGATGATGATGGCAGGGATCAGGAAGCAGGCCCATGCGTCGATGCGAAGCTCTCGCTCGCTCGGGGCTGACGGGGTGGCGGCGATGGCCGGCTGAGTGAGCGAGAGCCCGGCCCGGTAGACCTGCCAGAGCCACGTCGCGCACCAGGCGAGGCCGAAGAGGCCGAGGCAGGCCGCGAAATCGAAGAGGACGCTGTGGGGGCTGGCGACTTCTTCGGGGCTGATGGGAGGTTTGGCGAGGAGGTAGGCGTCCTTGAAGCCGGTGGGGCCGACGCCGGCGAAGGGGTTCGACGCGAAGACCTTGGCGGCGGCCTGCAGGTAGAAGGCGCGGAAGAGGATGCTGAGTTCGCCGATGCGTTCGCCGATAACGCCGCGCAGAGCGACGGCGGCGAGCGCGGCGGCGATGAGCGCGAGGGGGATCGCGCCGGCGATCCGGGGCTTCGCGATGAGCGGTCCCAGGGGGCGGATGTGCCGAGCGAGGACAATCAGAAGCAGGAGGACGAGGCCGATCGCGGCGGCTGCGTACCCACCCTTGGATCGGGTCAGGTAAAGCGTCCCCGCCGCGGCGGAGGTGGCGAGGATGAGGAGGGCCAGCCAGCCGTCGGGGAGGGTGCGCGCCGATTTGGCGCGCGCGGCGAGGACAGTCCAGCCCAGGAATGCGCTCAGCCCCGCGGCCATGAAGGAGGCGAGGACATTGCTCATGCCAAACCACGCGGAGGCCTCGGGCTGGTTGAGGCGGCGCTCGTAGGCCCGGACGGAGGCGGACCCAGGCGACCAGCCCTGGGAGGCGATAAAGGCCTCGCGGTTCTGGCGGTACTGTTCGACGGTGGCGGGGTGCTCGACGAAGACCTGCACGAGGCCGCGGGCGGCGATCAGAAGGAGGGAGCCGAAGGCGACGGCGGTGATGAGCCGCGCCGTGCGCTCGTGCCGGGCCGCGTGCAGGACCGCGAGCCCAGCGAACATCGCGGCCGTCCAGGTGGCGCCCAGGCGCGTGCTCTCGAGGTCCCACCCCCCCGGCGCGAGCGCAAAGGCGTGCAGCGCTGCGCCGACCGAGCCCAGCAGCACCAGCAGCGTCGGGATGAGCATAACCCCCGCCCCGGCCTCGGCGATCAGCACGGTGGCAGCGCCGAGCATGGTGAGAATGTCGACAATCAGGGACTGCATGGGCGCGAGGCCGACGATGGGCTGGGTGAAGCGCATCGGGTCCATCGACCAGTAGGGGAACTGGTCGAGGGCGGTGACGGCGCGGAGGAGGATGCCGATCAGCACGAAGGAGAGGCCGGCGGCGCGGAGCAGTTCCGTGGATGGACGGGGGCGGCTCCGGGGAATGGCGGAGGCCTCAGTCACGAGGATCGTCCTTCCTCCGCCCGCCGCGGACCGCGGCCTGCGCCCGGGCGTACTCGAAGAGGCCAATGA
>JAEYVB010000287.1 GCA_023429345.1 Planctomycetota bacterium | reverse complement strand
TGGATCGACGCCCCGTCGTAGCGGTACGAGCCGGCGAAGAGCGACGGCCCGTCCGGCCCCTGCACGTGCCGGACGGGGGACCTCGGGTTCATGTTGAGCCCACCGAGGTCCGTCCAGACGCCGGGCGCATCACGCCGCGACAGGATCGCTCCGCCCGCTCCGGTTCTGGCGATGACGAGCCGGTAATCCCCCGTCGTGTTCTCCAGCCCGATGTCGATGACGGCCATCGTGGGCTGGAACGCCATCCCGGACCAGGTCCCGGCGAACTTCATCACCGGCGTAGGGAGCAGCCCCTGAGCCTCCAGCCGCCAACCGGTTACATACAGCGCCCGACCCGGTCCCTCCTGCAGCGATTTCAGCGAGAGAAACTGCTGCCCCCAGATCGGCTGCACATGCCAGCTGCTCCCCGTCCACCGCGCCACCCGCGTCTCCTCCGCGGGACCGAAGATGCCCAGGGCGTACAGGGAAGCCGGCTGCGGCCCGGCGCCATCCGCATCGTGGCTCACCAGCTTGGTGATCGACAGCGACAGAAAGGCGGTGTCCTGCGTGTCACTCCCCGCGAGAACAGTCCAGACCCCGTCCCGCCAGACCGCGAGCCGGCCGGCATAGCTGCCGTCCTGCTTCTTGTACGCGACGCCCGCGTGCAGCGCCGGCCCCGCGCCATCGTCGTGCACGGCCAGGGCCGTCACCGCCGAACGGCCTGTCGGCTCTGCGCCCAGCGCCAGGCCCGTCCCCACCGGCCACCACCGCTCCCCATCCCAGCGCGCGATGTTGCCGACCGGCCTGTCGCCCACGCTCCAGAACCGCCCGCCCACGAACAGGGCGCGGCCGGAGCCGTCGTTGAACACCTCGAGCGCGTGCACCGGCCCCAGCGGCGCCGGCTCCACACCCTTCCACCCCGACGCCGACGGCGGCGGCGCCCACGCCGCGAAGTTCCGCACGGGCTGGCCGTTCGCGATCCCGTTCGCCCCCGCCGTCACCATCTGCGGCAGCTGCGGCCCGGCCCCGTCGGGATCGAAGCCCCGCAGCAGCGTCGGTCCCTGGCCGTAGAACGGGCGTGTCGTGCTCAGCGGCCCCGCCCACGCCGGCGGCGCGTTGCGGGACCAGGTCGCCTCCGCCATGAGCTGCGGGAACGTGGCGCCGAACACCAGCGTCCGCCGCCCCGGGAGGTAGTACGCCTCCACCGCATCCACCCGCGCCATGGCCGACCCCAGGATCGGGCCGCGCCGCCACTGCGAGTTGTCCCACACCGCGCAGGCACGGCTCGGGAGGAGCGCCCCGCTGGCCTCGTGGAAGCCCTCGAAGAAGCCCCCGACGACCAGCACCGGCGGCTCGTTCTCCGCCGGGTAGAACACCGTCGCATCGCTCAGCGCCGGGCCGAGCGAGTTCTTCGAGTACCCCACCAGATCCCAGCGGCCATCCGCCAGCCGCCGCACGTACCCGGTGAAGCGCCCCGGGCTCTGCCGCTCCACGTTGAAATAGTGGTACAGCCGCCACAGGCCCGGCCCGTGCCCATCCGCGTCGTAGGCGATGATCTTCCCCCGCGGCACCGCCCCGCTCAGCCGCTCCCACCCCTCGGTGTCGTACCGCCACAGGACCGCGTTCGCCTCGCCCGCCAGCCCCGCGTAGTGCACCAGCGCAAACAGCCCCAGCGGCCGCGGCCCGCCCCCGGCGCCGTCCCCGTCCGGGTCGAACGCCGCGAACGACTCCGGCGTGCCGTCCAGCCCGCCGAACTGCGGCGCCGCGATCTGGTCCCACTCCCCGGGCCCGAAGTAGCGGTGGATCACCCCCGGCGATCCGGCGATGTACACCGCCGGCCCCGAGCCATCGTCGAAGACCCGCATCGCCCCCTTGACGCCCGCCGGCGCATCCTGCACCGCCGTCAGCACCTCCCCATCCCACCGCGCCAGCCCGGCCGCGGCCTGGCCCCCCGCCCGCGTAAATCCCCCGCTCAGGAACAGCCGCGCCGGGCCCCCGCCCGGCCCATCCTCATCGAAGATCGCGGTGTGACCCGCGGGCGCATCCAGGCCGTAGTCATCGCTCATCGGCCCGAGCGCCGGCACGCAGGGCTGCGCCACGGCCGACGAGGTCAGTGCCAGGAGTCCGCACACGATCGCATGATGCATCGCCATATTCCCAGATTCCCGCCGCGCCCCCGTCGCCGCTCCTCACTCACACCCCGCCGCGAACCGCTGCAGGAAACACGTAAAATCCGCCACGTTCAGCGCCGGCGCCGCCACGCTCTGGTCGCAGTTCGCGTACGCATCCGCCGCGGCGAAGCGCTGCAGGAAACAGGTAAAGTCCGCGACGTTCAGCGCCGGGGTCCAGCCGCTCTCGTCGCAGTTGGCGTAGCACCCCTCGACGCACGGCCGCAGCCGCGCCACCTGCGGCGAGGGGAGCCGCTCGGTCGCGCCGGCCCACACGTGCGTGAAGTCGCCCCCGACGAAGACGGCCGGCCCGCTCCCATCGTCGAACAGCGGCGAGAGCGCCCGCGCCGACCCGTTCATCGGCCGCATCCATTTCCAGCCCGTCTGCGTGAGCTGGTACCCGCCGATGAGCAGCGCGTGCTCGCGCGGCCCCTGGAAGGACCGCGCCGCGAACACCTCCACCGGCGGCGGCGGCAGCGCCACCCACTGACCCGGGTAGAGCACCGCCGCGATGCCCTCCCCGAGCGCGTGGATCCGGTAGTCCCCGCCGTGCACGTGGATGGCCAGCGTGTTCACCCTCGCCGAGGCCTTGCCCAGCGGCGGCAGCGCTGACCACCCGGACCCGTCGAGACGCGCCACGCTGCTCGGCGCGTGCCCGCCCGCAACGATGCCCTCCCCCGCCATGTACAGCGCCCGCCCCGTCCCGTCGTCGAAGGAGCGGAACGAGCGGATGGACCCCTGCTGGTACCCGGGCACCGCATGCCACAGACCGCCCGACCACCGCGCCAGCCCGGGTGCGCTCACGCCCCCGGCCGCGGCGAAATCGCCGCCGGCGTACAGGGCCGGGGGCAGCGCTCCCGGCCCGTCCGGATCGTGCGACACCAGCGCCCGGACCTCACCCCCGCCCACTCCCCCGCCCACTCCCGAACCCACCGCCTGCCACTGCTGCCCCGTCCAGCGCGCCACGTTCGACGCCGCCTGCGCCCCCGCGTGGTCGAAGCGCCCGCCGACGTACAGGGCCCACCCGGAGCCGTCGTTGTGCACCGCCATCGCCGAGATCCTGGAAGGCCCCGAACCGGCGTGCACGCCCGCGCCGACCGTCTGCCACGCCGAACCATCCCAGCGCGCGATGTTGTTTGCGACCTCCCCGCCGACATGCACGAACGCCCCGCCCGCGAAGAGCTTCTGCCCCGTGCCGTCGTTGAACACCTCGAGCGCCCCGACCGGCCCCGCGGGGCCGGGGACCACGTTCCGCCACACGCCATCCTGGTAGACCGCGAAGTTCCGCGCCGCCTGGTGTCCGGCAACGCCGAAGAACCCCGAGACCACCAGCATCGGCGGGCCCGAGGGCGTCGGCGAATACTCGGTGATCAGCCTCACGCCGCCGGTGACCCCGCCGAAGGGCTCCCACGAGGAGCCCTCCAACCGGACCAGCCCCACCCCCGGCTCGTTGTACACATCGCCCCCCACCGACGCGACCAGGAACGGCGCCGCCGGGCCCGCGCCGTCGGGATCGAACCGGGTGAGGTTCGCCAGGCTCGGCGGGTCCTCGACCGCGGACCAGGCGTTCCCGTCCCACGCCGCGGCCCACTCGCCCGCGAACACCGACGGGTCGAGGATGCCGGTGATCACCAGCTTCGGCAGCCCCGGCCCATCGCCGTCGAGGTCGAACACCGCCGCCTGGGCGATGCCGAAATAGGGCGGCTCCGACCACATCTCACCGATCAGGTTCCAAGTCCCCGTGGACGACAGCCGCCTGACCTCCGCCCCGGAGTTGCACGGCGAGGGGCAGTTGGACCACGACCGGATGCTGTAGAAGTCCGCCTGCTCGGGCCCCGGCCCGTCCGCGTCGAAGACGACCAGCCTCCCGAGCGATGTGTACGGCTCCGAGAGCGCTGTCCACCCGAGCGCGTTGTAGCGGTACACGACGTAGCGGTACTCCGGCGTCTGCACGGTCATGTGCAGGCTCAGCGGGATCGGCCCCGGCCCGTCGGGATCGAACACCTTCAGGTCCTTCGTCGGCGCCCCGGGGATGGGCAGGGTCACCGGCGCCCAGCCCGCGCCCGAATAGCGGTACAGCCCCTGCCCCCCGGCGATGTACAGCATCGGCCCGCTGCCCACGTCGTAGGTCGTCATCGAGGAGTACCCGATGAAGGGCGCCGACGTCACCTGCGCGAAGTTCTGACCATCGAAGGTCATCAGCCGGTGCACCGTCACACCGTTGGCGATGTTGTAGTTCGAGGCGATGTACAGCAGCGTCGGCGATGGCCCTGCCCCGTCGGGATCGAATGCCGCGGCCTGGTCCACCGGTGCAAGCAGCCCCAGCATCCCCAGCTCACGCAGCGGCTCGAAGGCCGAGCACGGCTGGCCATTCGCCGCGGCGGTGATTCCCAGAACCATGGTCATCCAGCAGCCTACCCGCATAACCGTCTCCTACATCCGTCGCCGCTCCTCACTCACACCCCGCCGCGAATCGCTGCAGGAAGCACGTAAAGTCCGCCACGTTCAGCGCCGGCGCCGCCACGCTCTGGTCGCAGTTCGCGTACGGATGCCCCGCGGCGAAGCGCTGCAGGAAACAGGTAAAGTCCGCGACGTTCAGCATGGGCGACGAGAACATCGCGTCACAGTTCGCGTAGCAGGCGCGTGTGCACGGCCGCAGGCGTGCGACATGCGGGGAAGAGTGCAAATCGGCAAACGCAAAGTCGCCGCCGAGAAAGAGCGAGGTCCCCGAGCCGTCATCGAACGGCGGTGACATCGCGAATACAGGCCCGTCCAACACGGGCGTCCAATCCCAGCCCCCGGCCGTGAGGCGGTAGCGCCCGGTGAACAGGGCGTGCCCGGACTGGTCCTGGAACGACCGCGCTGCGAACACCTCCTCCGGCGGCGGGGGCAGCGCGAACCACCCGCCCGGGTGCAGCACCGCCGCGAGCCCGTCCCCCAGCGCATGGACGCGATGGCTGCTCCCGTAAGGGTGAAAGGCGAGCGCGTTCACGACCGTCATCGCATCGCCCAGCAGAGGCAGCTCGACCCACCCGGAAGCCGCCAGCTTCGCGGCCCGGTTCACGTCCAGACCCGCGATCCTGATCTCCGCCCCGGCGATGTAGAGCGCCCGTCCCTGCCCATCCTCGAACGAACGGAGCGCGCGGACGCTGCCCTCCTCGAATCCCGGCAGGGAATGCCACGAGTTCCCGTCCCACCGCGCCAGGCCGTGCGCGGGCTGGCCGCCGGCCGCGGCGAAATCCCCGCCCGCGTACAGCTCCGCGGGGAGCGGCCCGGCCCCGTCCGCATCGTGCGAGACGATCGCCCGCACCTCGCCCCCCGACACCCCCATCCCGACGGCCTGCCACGCCTGCCCGGTCCACCGGGCCACGTTGCCCGCCGCAACCCCGCCCGCATGATCGAACCGCCCGCCGACGTAGAGAGCCCATCCCGACCCGTCGTTGTGCACCGCGGCCGCACGCACCCGCGCCGGTCCCTCCGAGGATGTCACGCCGCCGCCGACCGGATGCCACGCGCTCCCATCCCAGCGCGCCACGTTGTTCGCCGCGGCGGTGCCCATCCACGCGAACTCGCCCCCCGCGAACAGCCGCTGGCCCGTGCCGTCGTTGAACACCTCGAGCGAGTACACCGGGCCCGACGGGCTCGGGACAACGCCCTTCCAGCGCCCATCCTGCAGCGCAGCGAAGTTGCGCGTGAGCTGGCCACCGATCACCCGCAACGTTCCCGACACCACGAGGCTCGGGGGCTGAGGTCCGGGCCCGTCG
>JAEYVB010000273.1 GCA_023429345.1 Planctomycetota bacterium | reverse complement strand
CTTATACTCGCCCCCGCGGGCCCCCCGGCCCGCTCCAGCATCGCCGAGCACGGAGGACCTATGCGTCTGACCATGGTGGGAACGGGTTACGTCGGCCTCGTCACCGGAGTCTGCTTCGCCAACACCGGCAACCACGTCACCTGCCTCGACGTCGACGAGGCCAAGATCGCCAAGCTCAAAGAGGGCATCTGCCCGATCTACGAGCCCGGCCTCACCGAGCTCATGGAGCGCAACGCCGCCGCCGGCCGCCTCGCCTACACCACCGACAAGGCCGCCTCCTACCGCGACGCCGACATGATCTTCATCTGCGTCGGCACCCCCAGCGACGAGCGCGGCCACACCGACCTCAAGTACATCCACGCCGCCGCCGACGAGATCGCGGATGTCCTCAAGGAGCTCGGGCCCCGCCAGAAGCCCAAGATCATTGTCGTCAAGAGCACCGTCCCCGTCGGCACCACCCTCGCCATCAAGCAGCGCATCCAGGCCCGCGTTGGCCCCGACATCCCCTTCCGCGTCGCCGACAACCCCGAGTTCCTCAAGGAGGGCGCCGCCATCGAGGACTTCCTCAAGCCCGACCGCGTCGTCGTCGGCGTCGAGGACGAGGCCACCGGCGAGGCCTTCCGCGACCTCTACGACCCCTTCGTCAGGAACGGCCACCCCATCTTCCTGATGGACATCCTCTCCGCGGAGATGGTCAAGTACGCCGCGAACAACTTCCTGGCCACCAAGATCAGTTTCATCAACGAGATGGCCAACCTCTGCGAGGCCTACGGCGCCAACATCAACCGCGTCCGCGAGGGCATGTGCTCCGACAAGCGCATCGGCTACGCCTTCCTCCACCCCGGCCTGGGATACGGCGGCTCCTGCTTCCCCAAGGACACCCTCGCCTGCATCATGATGGGCGAGAAGAGCGGCGTCCAGGTCCCCGTCTCCAAGGCCGTCCACGAGGGCAACCAGCGCCAGCGTGAGCGTTTCTTCGAGAAGATCCAGGCCCACTTCAAGGACAAGGGCGGCCTCAACGGCAAGACCCTCGCCTTCTGGGGCATCGCCTTCAAGCCCCGCACCGACGACATCCGCGAGGCCCCCGCCCTCACGCTCATGCGCAAGGCCGTCGGCTACGGCGCCACCGTCAAGGGCTTCGACCCCGTCGCCAACGAGAACTCCCGCCGCGAGCTCGGCAACGCCGCCCGGATCCTCGACGACATGTACGCCGCCGCCGAGGGGGCCGACGCCCTCGTCGTCTGCACCGACTGGGACGAGTTCAAAAGCCCGGACTGGGGCAAGCTCGCCTCCATCATGAAGCAGAAGGTCGTCTTCGACGGCCGCAACCTCTATCGCCGCGGCCACCTCGGCGAGTTGGGCTTCTTCTACTACTCCGTCGGCCGCGCACCCGTGAAACCCATCTGAGGCCCTCATGCCGACCGGACTCACCGAGCCGGCGGGGGGATGCCGGCCGCCCGGCGGTCCCCCGGGGCCGTTGGTGCCCCGCGGAACTACCATGCGGCCTATGGAGTTCCTGGGGCGGCTGTACGCGCGCCGCATCGTCAACGTCAACGTCAACGTCGTCGCCGCCGGCAGCCTGGCGATGGGCCTGACGCTGATCCCGGTCTACCTCACCCGGCTTGTCGGCATCCACGAGAAGTGGAAAATCGTCGCCGTGACCCTGAGTTGCGACATCGTTTTCGACGTCGGCATCTACTACTTCCTGCACTGGCTCGCCAACCACTGGCAGGCATTCCCCTGGATCAAGCACCGCAAGCGTCACCCCGCCGGGCACAGCTTCATCCGGGATGCCAGCCTGGTCCAGTTCGAGCGGGCCCTCCTCGCTCCCATTTACTACGGGGTCGCCCTGGGCGTGCAGTACACCATGCTGCACCACCTCAACGACGGCGCCGACCGGCGCGAGCTGGCCACCGTCGTCGGGCTCGGCGGAGGGCTGCTCATCACGCGCGCGGTCCACACCGCCTGGATGCTCTGGTCCGAACGCCGCTGGAAGCGGCGCGCCACCTCGTCCGCACCCCCCGCCGCCTGCGAGATCTGCACCGACTGCGGTCACGCCGTGCCGCTCGGCGAAGCCGCCTGCCCGCTCTGCGGGCTGGCCCACGCCGGAACCGCGCGGCGGCCCTGAAGGCCCCGCGCTCCCCGACCTGGTTCACATGTCAGTTGACGTTGGGCTCCGCCGTCAGCCACCCCATCCGCACCAGGAACGCCGAGGCCTGCTCGATCTCGTACCGGGTGAACTGTGACAGGATGTCCGGCTGAAGCTCCGTCCCCATCAGATCAGCCGGGTACGGCAGCGGACCGCCCGTGTAGTCGGCCACATCGCGTGCCGCCGCCAGCGCGGCCTCCGCGGCCTCCAGCAGACGCTCGGGGCTCAGTTGTTCGTGTTCCACTCAACCCCTCCGTTCCCGCCGCTCCACGGCGCCTGGAATCCCTCTCATGATCGTTCGTTCATCGCCCCTCAAAGGTTCGCGACGCCGAGCCGGTTCCACACACATTCTTCGGACATTTGAGGCCCCGGGTTCGATTTCTGCCCGCGTAAGTCCGGATATGAGGCCGGGCTCACCCCGCCATCACCGCACGGTCATCGTCCCCGCCCACGATCTCAGTGCCGATTCAAAGGGGAGGAACAGCCATGGTGATGTGGATCCTGATTCTCGCGGCGATCATCGGACTCTTGATCGCGTTCGGTCTCGTATTCGGCAAAGGTTCCAGGGCCGCGCGACGCCGCGGCATGGACCAGTCGCCCCCGGCCGCCAAAGTGCGGATTGTGGAGCGCCCGCACTGAAGCCCTTTGCCGCTCGATCCGAAAACCGAAAGAGCCCCGCGCACGCGCGGGGCCCTGTTGGTGGCTTGGCGGGCGGCGGCGGCCCCATGACGGGACCGCCGCCCCGCGTTGTGTGCTATTCAGTGTCTTCCCACTGCAGGAACCCGCACCGCATCAGGAACTCGCACGCCTGCTCCACTTCCCACTTGGTGAAGTCGGCCAGGCATTCGGGCTGCATCGGGCTCCCCATCAGGTCGGCGGGGTACGGGATCGGACCGCCCGTGTACGCGGCAACATCGGCCGCGGCCGCCAGCGCCGCGTCAACGGCCTGCATCAGACGGTCCGGATCGATCTGTGTTTCTTTCGGACGTGCCATTGTCTTGCCTCCTTCGCGGCCCATCTCAGGTCCGCGACGACCCCACCCGTTCCTTCCCACACCTCCAACTTTCGCTCAGGGCAGTGAAACCGGGGCTCAACCCCGGTGAAACCCGCTTCAGCAGCCGATTCACCGGCTTCGCAGGTGCGTGACAACCCCTCGCAACCCCCGGCTGCGATGGGAGATACGCCTTGAAGAACGGGTAACCCCCCCGGCCTGAGAGGACGCTCAGACCCGGCCGGCTTTCCCTGCCGCGGCCCGAACAATCGCGATGTATTCGGGCGCCTTCAGGGAGGCGCCGCCGATCAGGCCGCCGTCGACATCCGGCTGCTCCAGCAGTTCCCGGGCGTTACTGGCCTTCATCGAGCCTCCGTAGATGATGCGGATCCGCTCCGCCGCGGCCGGGCCGTACATGTCCGCCAGCACGTCGCGGATCTTTGCGTGCGCATCCTGCGCGTCGGCGGGGGTGGCGGTCCGGCCCGTGCCGATCGCCCAGACCGGCTCGTACGCCACGATCAACCGCTCGATCTGTTCGGGCGGTACCCCCCGCAGCCCCAGGCGCACCTGCTCCTCGTTGACATGGTCCGTCCGCCCCTGCTCCCGCTCCTCGAGCTTTTCGCCCACGCAGAGCACGCACTCGAGCCCCGCCTCCAGGATCGCGGCCGCCTTCGCCGCCACGATCGTCTCCCCCTCCCCGATGACGTGCCGCCGTTCCGAGTGCCCCGCCAGCGCGTGCGTCACACCGCAGTCTTTCAGCATCGCCAGCGAGACCTCCCCGGTGAAGGCACCGTCCGGCCCGGGGTACATATCCTGCGCCCCGAGCCTGATCGCCGACCCGCGCTCGCGGAGGATCGACCCGACGCCCAGCAGGTAGGGGAACGGCGGGAACACCGCGACATCCACCCCCTGCAAGCCGACCAGCCCATCCACCACCGCCCGCACCAGCGTGGCGGCGGAGGCCCGGTCGGTGTTCATCTTCCAGTTTCCGCCGACGAAGGGTCTGCGCTGCATGCGATGCAGTGTAGGGCAAAGCGCCCGCGGATCAGGAGTCGCCCGTCAGCGCCAGCACCGCGAACGTCGCGAGCCAGTGCTCGCCGGCGTAGTCGCCGCTCCGAACATGCGGGAGCGAGGCCGCCAGATGCCGCTCCGCCGCGCTCGCGAGCGTCGCCGCGTGCCCCGGGAGCGCCGAGGCGAGACTCCGGAAACACCAGGCGCGGCTGAGGTTCAGGCCATCGAGATGGACGATCTGCAGATCTCCCCGGTCGCTGACCCCGGCGGGGCGGAACAGGGCCTCGGGCTCCGCACCCGCGGCCCCGGGCAGGAACCGGTCGAACCAGCCCGCGAACTCCGATCGCGGGAGCATGCGCCGCATCAGGTCCGCCTCCATCAATGCGGGCGAGAAGAAGTCGCTCCCGCCCGGCTCCAGGTGCGCCGGGTAATCGCGGTCCCGGGCGAAGAAACGCAGGGCGGTCTCGGCCGTCAGCCGCTCGAGTTCCCGGTGGCCCTTGGCGACGGCGTAGTCGTGCGCGAAGGCGAGCCCGAACGCGGAGTTGGCGTGGAGGCCGGTCCGGATCGGGTAGCCGGCCTTGGGCAGGTAGGCCAGATACCGATCGACAAACGCCCGGGCCAGGGGATCCAGGGCCGCCGCCCAGCCGCCCGCCGCGGCCGTGGTGGAGCGCCCCAGCTCCTCCGCGAGCTTCAGGAGCCAGGCCCACCCGTACGTCCGCTCGAAGGCCATCGTGTTCGGTCGTGCGAGGTAAGCCAGCTCAACGGCGATGTTTGCGGGGGTGAGGGAGCCGTCCAGCGCGGTGCTGGCGGCCGCGGCCTCTGGAAACGCGGGAAACAGTCGGAGGAGCCGGGCCAGCAGCCAGTGGGCGTGGACGGACGAGTGCCAATCGAAGCAGCCAAAGAAGGCGGGGTGGAGCCGTCGGGGATTCAGGACATCGCCGTCGTTGTTGAGGACGTGGTCGAGTTTGTTCGGGTACTCCCGACCGACGCCGTCGAGGGCCAGCCGGGCGAAGCGCGACGCGTCTGGGGCAGTCAGGTCGGGGGTCATAGCCGCGGAGGGTACCTTCGCCGCCGATTCGGGCGCGGCGGCCCTCCCGAGGCTAAGAAAATTTGGCAATTCCGCTTGCCAACGCGAAAATCGTGTTGCACCCGCTGGTAGTTCCGGTAAGCTGCGTCCCGCCGTGCTATCCGCCGGCCAGGTCATTTGGAGAGAGACATG
>JAEYVB010000244.1 GCA_023429345.1 Planctomycetota bacterium | reverse complement strand
CTCTTGGCCCTCCTCCCCGCCCCTTCTTGTGCGAGTTCACGTTCCGGGGCCCCTCTCCCTCTGGGAGAGGGCGGCCCGGTCACTCCTGCGACCGCGACGGGTGAGGGCCCGTATCTCGCAACGCTGACATACGTCCGGAGTCTTTTCGACAAGGACCGCCTTTCCCTCGCCAGCTCCTGCCTCTACGGCGGCGACGATGCCGCCCGCCTCGACCATCTTTCCGAACTCTCCCGCCGCACGGGCATCCCGCTGGTCGCGACGAACGATGTCCATTTCCACATCCCCCGCCGCCGCCCGGTGCAGGATGTGCTCACCGCAATCCGGCACCTCACGACCGTGCAGGAGGCCGGCTACAGGCTCTTTCCCCACGGCGAGCGGTACATCAAGGGCCCGGAGGAGATGGCGCGGCTCTTCGCCGGCTACCCCGAGGCCCTGGACCGCACGCTCGAGATCGCCCGCCGGTGCGCAGGGTTCAGCCTCGACCAGCTCCGCTACGAGTACCCCCGGGAGGTGTGCCCGCCCGGCCGAACGCCGATGGCGTACCTCCGCGAGCTGACATGGGAGGGCGCGGCCAAGCGGTTCTCGAAGCCGCTCGACCAGCGCGGCCTGATCGAGATCGGGAGCGACGGCCCAACCCGCCCGGGCGGCCCGGGCCCACCCCCCGCGCCCGCCGCGAAATCCGCGGGAAGTCCCGATCTCACCGCCATCCCCGCCGATGTCATCGCCCGCATCGAGCACGAGTTCGAGATCATCGAATCCCTCGATTACGCCAAGTACTTCCTGACCGTCCACGACATCGTCCGGTACGCCCGCTCCCAGGGCATCCTCTGCCAGGGGCGCGGGGCCGCGGCCAACTCCGCCGCCTGCTATTGCCTCGGCGTCACCGCCGTCGATCCGACCCGCGTCGACATGCTCTTCGAGCGGTTCGTGAGCAAGGAGCGCAACGAGCCGCCGGACATCGATATCGACTTCGAGCACGAGCGCCGCGAGGAGGTGATCCAGTACATCTACTCCAAGTACGGCCGCCAGCGGGCGGCCCTCTGCGCCGAGGTGATCAGCTACCGCGGGCGGAGCGTCATCCGCGACGTCGGCAAGGCCATGGGCCTCTCGCTCGACCTCGTCGACCAGATGGCGCGGCAACTGGACTGGTGGGACAGCGGCGTGGTGAACGAGGACCGTCTCCGCGACATGGGCCTGGACCCGCAGGATGCCACCATCCGCACCACGCTCGCCGTCGCCCGCGAGATGCTCGGCTTCCCCCGCCACCTCTCCCAGCACGTCGGCGGCTTTGTGATCACCGAGAATCTCCTCGAGGAAACCTGCCCCATCGAGAACGCCGCGATGCAGGACCGCACCGTCATCGAGTGGGACAAGGACGATATCGAGGCCATGGGCATGCTCAAGGTCGATTGCCTCGGCCTGGGCATGCTGACGGCGATCGGGAAGACCTTCGGCCTTCTGGAGGTGTCAAGGTATCAAGGTGTCGAGGTGCCAAGGGGCGGGCCTGAAGAGATTCAGGTAAAAGAGAGATCGTCCTCTTACAAGGAGCACTTGCATGGCCTCGATCCGCTCGTTCCGGGACTTGATTGTGTGGCAGAAGGGGAAGGATCTTTCGAAGATGATCTACAGGGCTACCGAGAACATGCCCAAATCAGAGATCTTCGGCCTCACCTCGCAGATGCGCCGGGCCGGTGTGTCGATTCCTTCCAACATCGCCGAGGGATACAACCGCAAAAGTCGGGGAGAGTACGTGCGGGGGCTCCGGATAGCCTCGGGCTCGCAGGCGGAGCTTGCAACGCAATGGGAGATCGCGACGGAACTGGGGATGATCCGGAACAACCCCGCCATACCGAAGCTGATGGAGGAGATAGACCGGATGCTGTTCGCGCTGATCCGGAAGTTGGAGAGCTAGTTGCTTGCTCCCCCTCGACACCTCGACACCTTGACACCTCGACACCTTGTGCCCCCCTCGAACTCCACACCATCCCCCCCGAAGACCCCGCCGTCTACGAAATGATCGGCCACGCCGACACCGTCGGCATCTTCCAGGTCGAGTCCCGCGCGCAGATGTCCATGCTGCCTCGCCTGAAGCCCCGGTGCTACTACGACCTGGTCATCGAGGTCGCCATCGTCCGCCCCGGGCCCATCCAGGGCGACATGGTCCACCCCTATCTCCGCCGCCGCATGGGCATCGACCCGATCTCCTATCCCCGCCCCGAAATCGAGCAGGTCCTCGGCCGCACCCTCGGCGTCCCGCTCTTCCAGGAGCAGGCGATGCAGCTCGCCGTCGTCGCCGGCGGGTTCACGCCCGGCGAGGCCGACCAGCTCCGCCGCGCCATCGCGGCGTGGAAGCGCAGCGGCAACAAGATCACCGAGTTCGGCATCAAGCTCAAGGCGGGGATGATCCGCAACGGGTACACCGAGCAGTTCGCCGAGCAGGTCTTCACCCAGATCCAGGGCTTCAGCGGCTACGGCTTCCCGGAATCGCACGCCGCCAGCTTCGCCCTGCTCGTCTACATCTCCGCGTGGCTCAAGCGATACCACCCCGCGGCCTTCACGGCCGCCCTCCTCAACAGCCAGCCCATGGGCTTCTACGCCCCCGCCCAGCTGGTCCGCGACGCCAAGGAGCACGGCGTCGAGGTCCGCGGGGTCGATGTGAACCACAGCGGTTGGGACTGCCGGCTCGAGCCCGGGCCGGATGCTGAACAGCCCCCGTATCCGACATCCGAGTTCCTGCCGCCCCATCTCTACGGCGCCCGCGGCCCCGCCCTCCGCCTCGGCATGCGGCTCGTCAAGGGCCTGCCCGAGAGCCACGCCCGGGCCATCGAGGCCGCGGTCGATGCCCGCGGCCCTTTCAGATCCATCATCGCACTCTGGCGGGCGAGCGGGGTCCCCGTCGCGGCCCTCCGCTCCCTGGCCGCGGCCGACACCTTCCGGTCCATGGGCCTCGACCGCCGCCGGGCCCTCTGGGAGATCCGCGACCTCCGCGATGAGGCCCTCCCTCTGTTCGACTCAACATCCGAAACTCCAGCGTCGGACATCGCGCTCCCCGCGATGCCCCTGCACCGGCACGTCGTGCAGGATTACGCGACGGTGGGGCTCTCCCTCAAGGCCCACCCCATCTCCTTCTTCCGCGACCAGCTCAAGCGCCGGAGAGTCACCACGAACCAGGACCTGCTCGACCCCGCCCTGTGCCCCCACGGCCGGAGTGTCGTCGTCGCCGGGGTGGTCCTCTGCCGCCAGCGCCCCGGCACGGCCTCGGGCGTCGTGTTCATCACCATCGAGGACGAGACCGGAATCGCCAACCTCATCGTCCGCCCCCAGATCTACCAGAAGTACCGCAAAGCCGCCCGGCACGCCGTGGGAATCATCGTCCGGGGCCAGGTCGAACGCCAGGGCGAGGTCATCCACGTGATGGCCAGGGAGATCGAGGCCCTCGAAACCGCCGCCGGCCCCGACAAACTGCACGTCGAATCCCGCGAATTCCACTGACCCCACCCCCCTCCCCCCCAAACACGTTTGACCGCCCGGACATCCGCCCTATACTCCCTTCCTGATTGCGGGGTAGAGCAGCCTGGTAGCTCGTCGGGCTCATCCCGGAGGTCGCAGGTTCAAATCCTGCCCCCGCTATTCGAGAACGGCCTCGCCATATGGCGGGGCCGTTGTCGTTTTTGAGGGCGTGGTGGCCAAATGGTCGAACCGGGTCGGTCGCACAGCGGCCGCCACGGTTTGGCTCGCCGATGTGGCTGCGGTTATGCTGGACTTCAATGGCGACGCGCAGCGCTGGCGAGCAGGA
>JAEYVB010000233.1 GCA_023429345.1 Planctomycetota bacterium | reverse complement strand
CCGCCGGCCGCGCCCTGTTCGCGGATGTGCTCTACCCGGGCATGCCCTTCTACAACTGCGCCCTGGGCAAGAAGGGCTGCGCCCGCGTGATCGACGACTGCTACGCCTACGCCGGCCGCCCCGGCACCATCGACCTCCTGGACCGCATGAAGGAGATCGGCTTCAAGCAGTCGACCATCGCCGGCCTCTCGATCGGCATGACCGACATGCGGATCCCCGAGAGCAAGCAGCGCCTGATCGACGAATCGCAGAAGAAGGCCGACCGCGTCGAGAAGAACTACGAGCGCGGCATCATCACCGCGCGCGAGCGGTACAACCAGCTGCTGGACATCTGGGCCCACTGCCGCGAGGAGATCACCAAGGAGCTGGTGAAGGTCCTGAAGGGCGACCGCCGCGACGCCGAGGGCAACGAGGTTCCCTCCGACTCTAACGCCGGCCAGCCGTACCTGAACCCCGTCTACCTCATGAGCGACTCGGGCGCCCGCGGCAACGTCAGCCAGCTGCAGCAGCTGGCCGGCATGCGCGGCCTCATGGCCAAGCCCTCGGGCGAGATCATCGAGACCCCCATCCGCTCCAACTTCCGCGAGGGCCTCACGATCCTCGAGTACTTCAGCTCGACGCACGGCGCCCGCAAGGGCCTGGCCGACACGGCGCTCAAGACGGCGGACTCGGGCTACCTCACCCGCAAGCTCTGCGACATCGCCCAGTCGGTGATCGTCACCGAGGAGGACCCGTCCCTCGGCCCGCCGCGCGGCGTGCTGAAGCGGGCCATCTACAAGGGCGAGGAGATCGACGTCCCGCTCCGTGACCAGATCGTCGGCCGCATCAGCGTCAACCCTGTTGTGAACCCCGTCACCGACGAGGTCATCGTCTCCGCCAATGAGATGATCACCATCGAGTCCGCCCTGCGGATCGAGACGCTGGGCATCGATTCGGTCATGGTCCGCTCCCCGCTCACCAGCGACGCCCGCTCGGGCTGCTCCGTGCTCGATTACGGCATGGACATGTCCACCGGCAAGATGGTGGAGCCGGGCATGGCGGTCGGCATCATCGCCGCCCAGTCGATCGGCGAGCCGGGCACGCAGCTGACGATGCGGACCTTCCACACCGGCGGCATCGGCACCCGTAGCGTCGCCGAGACGCAGTACGTCGCCGCCAATGCCGGCACGATCGCGATGCGGGACTGCAACGAGGTCGCCGTCACGGACGAGGATGGCCACACCGTCTGGGTCACCCTGAAGCGCAACGGCGAGATCGCGATCCTGGACGCCAAGGGCCGCGAGCTCGAGAAGTACAAGATCCCCTACGGCGCGTACGTCCAGACGGCGCCCGGCTCCGAGGTCAAGAAGGGCCAGGTCCTCGTCAAGTGGGACCCGCACCGCATCCCCATCCTCGCCGAGAAGGCGGGCACGGTGCAGTACGTCGACATCGAGGTCGGCGAGACCGTCCGCGAGGAGGACGCCGGCCGCGGCCAGAAGGCGCTGGTGGTCATCGAGCACAAGGGCGACCTCCACCCGCAGATCAACATCGTCGACGAGTCCGGCCAGATCCTCGACTTCCACTACCTGCCGGCCCGTGCCCGCCTGGAAGTGAAGGACGGGGAGACCATCAAGGCCGGCCAGATGCTTGCCCGCCAGCCGCGCTCGGCCGGCGGCTCGCAGGACATCGTCGGCGGTCTGCCCCGCGTGACGGAGATCTTCGAGGCGCGCAAGCCCAAGGACCCGGCCATGATGGCCGAGATCTCGGGACGCGTCGAGATCCACTCCGACAAGCGCAAGGGCAAGATGACGATCCGTGTCATCAGCGACTCGGGGATCGAGAAGGACCACCACGTCCCCTCGGACAAGGGCCTGCTCGTGCACACCGGCGACTACGTCCAGGCCGGCGACCCGCTGACCGAAGGGCCGCTGGTCCCCCACGACATCCTGCGGATCAAGGGCGAGGAGGCCCTCTGGACGTACATGCTGGATGAGGTCCAGAACGTCTACCGTGCGCAGGGCGTGACCATCAACGACAAGCACATCGAGCTGATCCTCGCGGCCATGCTCCGCAAGGTCCGCGTCGAGGCCCCCGGCGACACCGAGCTCCTCCCGCACGAGGTCGTGGACAAGTTCGAGTTCCGCGTGAAGAACAACGAGGTCGCCCACCTCGTCCGGATCACCGAGTCCGGCGGGACCGACCTGAAAGTCGGCGAACTCGTCCACAAGAACGTGGTCAAGGAGGCCAACGCGAAGGCCGAGGCCGAGGGCAAGGAGGGCGCCAAGGCCAAACGGGCCAAGCCCGCGACTGGCCGTACGCTGCTCCTGGGCATCACCAAGGCCTCGCTGCAGAGCGACTCATTCCTGTCGGGCGCATCGTTCCAGGAGACCACGAAGGTGCTCACCGAGGCCGCCCTCCGGGGGGCCGAGGATCGCCTCATTGGCCTCAAGGAGAACGTGCTCCTGGGCCACCTCATCCCCGCGGGCACCGGCTTCCGCCCGTACCAGGACATCCGTGTCCGCCTGCTCGCCGAGCCGCCGCCGGATGGCACCGACGATGAGGAGGCGATGCTCGCCGAGGCCGCCGAGGCCGCCGAGGCCCTGGGCGCCGAGCGCGACGATCGCCTCGGTATGCCGCAGGTTGAGGTACCGGACCAGGGCATGGCCCCGGCCCAAGGCTGAGATTTATCGGCGATCGAAACCAGGGCCCGCGTCGAGCGACGCGGGCCCTTTCTTTTTTGCCGCGGCCGCGATCTCGCGGAGAACCGGCTCCGGGAGCACGGGGAAACGCGTCTCGCCGGTGGCGAGCGCCGCGAGGATGTAGGGGCGGCACAGGCCGCACCCCGTGCCCGCGTGCGTTCGCCTCTGGAGGGCGTCGAAGCCTTCGCCGGTCTCGCGCTGCAGGCGGACGAGATCGGCGAAGCTCACATCGTGGCACACGCAGCGATGAACCGGCCGGTCTTCCACGGGATTGCCTTTCAGCGCCAGCGTGTCCAATCCGGGATGTAGTGGGGGCCGTTTGTCACTCCCACCGAGCCCGTGCGGCTGCGCGGGGTGATGACCCATCCGGCGGCCGCGGCGTACACGCCCGCCGAGCCGTCGGCCCGGGCCGCGCTCGCCGAGGCCCCCGCGTGCCGGAAGCAGGTGGTGGGGGAGGGGTTAGGCTCCCAGCCGCCGCCGTGGAAGAGTTCGGGCGGGTCGAGCAGCGCGCAGTTCCGGGGCGGCTCGCCGTCCAGAAGCGTATCGGCGAAGACAAAGAGCGACTCCGGCCGCTCGATGTCCGAGGTGCGCTTCCAGCGTTGCCCGCCGATGACCGTGTTCCAGCCCGGGGTCATGGCCGGAGAGAGGTAGTACCCGTTGTAGCCGTAGGTGCTGGTCGGTTGCGATGGCGAGAGCCCCGCCGGCTGCGCCCGGTACGTGCCCCACGGCTGCGCCGGGCACTCGTAGACAGATCCGAGCGACAGCCCGGAGTCCAGGTACGGCGAGAGAAAGCCGCGGGCGTGCTCGACGACCGGGCCCGGTCCGCCGGATGTGATCGCGCCCCACCAGTAGACGGGCGCGGCGCCGGCCGCCGCGGCCAGCGGCATGGCACGCCCGTCGTGTTCGTCCGCGTACATCATCCAGCCGAGGACGAGCTGCCGCTGGTTCGACAGGCACGCCCCCGATTGGGCGAGCCCCCGCGCAGCCCCCAATGACGGCAGCAGCACCGAGAGCAGTATGCCGATAATGGCGACCACGACGAGAAGCTCGATCAGGCTGAAGCCGCGGCGTCTCACGGGCACCCCCCCGCGAAACGCGAAAGGAAGCACGTGAAGTCCGCCACGTTCAGCACGGGCGCGATGGTGCTCTGGTCGCAGTTGGCCCGAGGCCGCCCGGCGGCAAAGTCGCCGAGATAGCAGGTGAAATCAGCAACGTTGAGCATCGGCGACGTGGTGCTGGAATCGCAGTTGGCGTAGCAGCGTGGTCCGCCGAAGGCGGCGAGACCGGCGGGGCCGACGGAAAGGAGCATTCTGTCCGCGGCCGCGGGGCTGGTGCCCGCGCCTGGGGCGTGGTCCAGCACAAACCCGGGATCGGACGGGTGCCTGGCGAGGTCGAGCAGGTAGAGGTCCGTGCAGGCGCCGAAGTTGGTCGTGCCGGGCGTGATCGCCCCTGCCCAGAGGCCGGTGCGGGCCGACGTCCACGCGACCGGCTGATGCGTCCACCAACCGACGAGCAGAAACTCTCCGGGGTCCATGACCGTGTTGGAGTTCAAATCAACCCAGGTATCGAGCGCCGTATCCCAGAGCATCGTCCCGGAAGTACCGTTGTCGGCGAAGAGCTGGATGCTTGGAACCGAGCCGAACCCGTTGATCCCCCCGGAGAGGACCACGCGCCCGTCCGGGAGCGGCACCGGCGTGGAGTCGGTCCGGTTGCAGGGGACGCTCCAACGAAGTTGCCCCGCCGCGGCATCCACCTTCACCAGGTTCGCCGCGAGCTGCCCGCCATACAGGGCGTAGCTGGCGGCAAAGACGGACCCGCCGGAAATGCTGACGCCGCCGAAGAAGCCGCTCTGCTGCGGATTGGTGAACACCCACAGCGGCTCGGGCGCAGCGGCCGCGGCCGCCGGGAACGCGTAGATAACCCCGGCATCGCCGCTCCCGGGCCCGGCGCAGGCGGGAACGAACACCCGGCCGTCCGCGTAGGCCGGGGTGTTGCCCGACGACCCTCCGAGGGTCACGGACCAGAGAATCGCCCCCGGATTGGGCGGGTCGAGATCGATGCAGTAGAGCCGCGCGGAGAGTCCGAATCCGTCGTAATCGGTGATGAAGAGACGGCCAGCATCTTCGACGACCAGGGGCGACGCGTTTACCACGTTGCGCTCGAGTTCGGTCTGCCAGCGCAGCGAACCGGTGCCGAGATCGAACGCCGATACAAAGCGTCCGCTGGCCGTGATGACCTGCCCGCGCGGTAGGTCCACCGCCGGCGAGGACCACGAATCGAGGTACGTCGCCGCGATCGGCGCCGACCAGGCGATGGTCCCCGATTCCTGACCTATCGCAAAGAGCCGCTGCTGCCCGCCCACCTTGCCCGAGGCATACACCCGCAGGCCGTCCGTTACGACCGATCCCTGGCCCACGAATGTGATGGGCTGTCCCTGGTATTCCGAAACGACCCAACTTGGCTGCCCGAGCGATGATGGGGCAGTGGCGGCCGCGGAGGTGCGGGAGGCATCGCCCGCGAACTGCGGCCAGGGCTGCGCAGCAGCGCCGGCGGTGAACGCCAGCGCCGCGGCCGCGGTGAGGAGTGCTCGCATGCTTAGACCCTCCTTCGGCGGCCGGCGGAAAGGCAGGCAATGCCGAGGAGGGTCACGGCCGCGGGCGAGGGCACCGGCGAGACGTCCGCGAACCCGTCGATCTCGACCGTGCCGAACTCGCCCGATGGGTTGCTGATCCGGACGAAGGAGATGCTCGAAAGGCCGAGCAAGCCGATATCCACGCCCGCGCCGCCGCCGGAACCCGCGTACGCGGCCTGGATGTCCGTCATCGTCATCCCGGCGAGGAAGTGGAACGCAGGATCCACAGGGCGTGTGAAGTCGCTGGGCACCGCGCCGGGAGCATTGGCATAGGCGTTCGAGATATCGCTGTAACCCAGCGTCGGGTACGCGGCATCCGCGAGCACGTTGGGCACGAGGTGCCAGTCAGCACCGTTGCTGCTGACCTCGATCACGCCGTTGCCGGCGAAAATGTTGCCGGTCGTGACACCGGACGGCCAGGCCGCATCCTCCAGCATCGCGTTGCCGAAGACCAGCAGATCGACCCCGAAGGGGTTGGCGGGGTCGTTCGTCACGGGCTCGGCGAAACCAACGACCAGCGAACCTCCCGCGCCCATCGAGACGATGTGCGACGGGAGGTAGGCGGGGGAGAAGGGGCTGACGACCGAGGCGAACTGCGGGTCCGCGTTCGGGCTGAATCGAGCGGGCTCGCCGAGCGAACTCGCCGGGTTGACCGCCCCGCCCGAGGGGTTCGCCCCCGGTGTGTACCCGACGACCGAATCGGCCCATGGGTCCGAGGCGATCGCCGCCGACGCCAGAAGGGCCACCCCGCACAGGGAAACGCCACAAATCGAGATCGCCATACCGAGCCTTCCGCCGGCCCCAAAGCCGGACCATGCACCCCGATGCGCGCGGGGTAGCCCCGGTGGCCGTTTCGAATCGCCCGTGAATCGCGGAAAAAGTCGCTGGTGAGCCGCGGCCCGGGAGCCCGCCGCGGACGTCGCCAGCGCCCCTGCCCGTAGCCCGCCAGCACCCTTCGGGTATCGGCGGCCCGGGCCCGCGAGGGCGGCCAGGACACACGTCGAGGGCAGGTCTTCCGGCTCCGGGCACTCTGATGCTGAGGCGGGTCCGGCCTTCCCGGTCTTTCGACCAGTGGCCTCTGGTGGACCCACGTTCAGCGGCCCGTTACGGCGGCGCGTCCGCGGTGGCTTCTCACCACGCTTCCCTTTTCAGCCCCTGTACCCGAGCGGCCGGGGGGGCACCATCGACAACCACAGCGTAACAAGCCGCGGGCCGGTGTCAAATCGGGTCGTTCATCCGTTCCCGATCGGTACACTGTCGCGATGCTGAAGTTCCTCCTCCTATCGGTGTCTTTGGCCGCAAGTTCGGCGCTTGCTGCGGCTTGCCAGCCCGGCGAAATGCCCCGGAATCTGACCCGGTACGGGCGCGAAGTTGAACCGCTGGTCGAATCGTTCCTTCCGCGTCCCGCTGCCGACGGCATTCAGGAGAACGGTTGGCCGCAACTGATCGAGGCGCTCGAAAGCCTGAAGCAACTTGCGCCGGGCGGCGACATACAGGTGCTACTTGGCACCGATTCGGATGTCGCGGCCGTTTCGGATGGGACGGCTCCGCCGGGGTCGGATGAGTGGGCCCGGACAGCGCAGCTCGTCGCGCGTGCCGCAGAGCTCGGTGTTTTCGAGGGGCTGAAGCCGCTGCCCGGTTCGTACCGCGCCGTTCGTCCTGCGCAGGAGGGCGACCTGATCGCCTGGATCCTACCGGAACTCGGGCTTGCTCGGCGCATGGCCGTGTTGAATGTCGCGCGGTTCCGCATCGCGGCGCACGAGCAGCGGGCCGACGAGGCAATACGGAGTTTCGAGGAGACACTGGCGATGGGACGGATCGCGTCCCATCAGTTCACCCTGATTGACCATCTGGTCGCCCTGTCGTTGATGAATCGCGCGTTGGAGGAACTCGCCCGGCAGGTTGTCGAGGGCGAATGGAACGGGAAGGAATGCCGCGAGTTTCTGGCGTGCATCGACCGTCAGCGTCTGGCCCCGCTCGAAATCGCCGCGCGAGGCGAGCGGCTGATGGGTCTGGATTGCAACCGGTTCGTGTACGAGGATCCCGCGGAATCCCCTAGCGGACAACTGGCCAAGCTGGCGGGGCGCGAGCCCGCGCGGGTGGCGATCGCCGGAATCGCCACAAAGGAGCAATCCGCTGCCTACCTCGAAGGGCTGTACCACAGACTTCTAGAGCTCGCACGCATGCCGATGTGGCACGCACTGCACGAGCTCCCGCGTGTTCGGCAGGACATGGAAGAGGTGCCATCCAGTCAAATCGTCGCTGGTCTGGTGACTCCTGCGGTAACCCGGGTGATCACCCATCGCGCTCAGACGGAGGCGTGGATTGCCGGCGTCGGGGCGATGCTCGCCCTCGAGGCGTTCCGGGGGGCGGAAGGGCGGTATCCCGACAAGCTCGAAGTTCTGATCCCTGACTACCTCGCGGAGCTCCCCCTCGATCCGTTTACCGGTGAGCCGCTTCGCTATCGGCGACTCGACGCGGAACCTTCCGCCCGTCAATACCTGATCTATTCCGTCGGATGGGACCTTACCGACGATGGGGGACTCGAACATGAGAGTGCGCACGGAGCCGCGACACCCTCCGGGATGGGATTTGACATTGTGTTCAACAGGCGGCTTGTAACGGCTGCGGCGCCGACCGAGGGCAGAAAATGAGAACGCTCACGGGCGTTGTGGCGATACTGCTGCTTTCCGTGGCCGCCCGCGCTCAGATAACCTTCGAGTCCCTGCTGGTCGAGATGGGAGATCGGGGGGCGCTTGCCCGATTCCCGGATCCCGCGTACACCGGCAAGCAGTTTTCCAGCTATGACCGGCGGTCCGTCACGCCCGCGAGCCGCGACGGCTGGTTCGCCAACAACGATGCCGGGAACTTTGTGCGGACCGAGACCCGCGCCGGCCGGACCGAGTACGTCATGGCCGACATGCAGGGCCCGGGCGCGGTGGTGCGGATCTGGTCGGCCAATCCCAAGGGGACGCTGCGGATCTATCTCGACCGTGCGCCGGAGCCGGTCATCGAATATTCGATGGCGGATCTGCTCGGCGGCAAGTGGACCTTTGAGCGGTTTGTGCTCGGCGAGCCGCTGGCGGGTATCCGCGGCCGCGGCTTCAACCTGTACCTGCCGATTCCCTACGCCCGGCACTGCAAGATCACGTGTGATGAGGGCGGCTTCTATTACGTAGTGAACTACCGCACGTATGAGCCGGGCGCGCAGGTGCAGACGCTGAACGAACTGGTGCCGCAGACCATTTTGCACCTGGCGCCGCTGGCGGAAATGGGCATGGAGCGATTGTACTGGCCGGAGAACATCCATCCCGGGGGCTGGCATCCCGACGCCAACGGGTGGAAGGACCTGCCGCCGGGCGAGTCGGTTGTCCTGAACATTCGCGAAGATGGGCCGGGGATGTTGCGGACGCTGGGGTTTGCCGTTCGCTCGCCGCATCCGGAGACCGCGATGCGCACCAGCATCGTGGAGATACTCTTTGACGGCGTGCAGACGGTGTGGTGCCCGCTGAGCGAGCTTTCGGGCAATGGGATCGGGCACAACCCCCATCGCGATGTCTATCGACAGGTCAGTGAGAAGCAGCTTTCTGCATCCCTGCACTGGATGATGCCCTTTGCACGTTCCGCGGAAGTGCGGCTGTGGAACTTTGGCGAAGTTCCCGTGCATGTGGGCTGGCAGTACCACGTTGGCGACTGGCAGTGGGATGACCGCTCCATGCACTTTTACGCCCGCTGGCGGCATGAGCATCCGATTTCCGTACACGGCGGCCGCGGCACGGCGGACTGGAACTTCGTGGAGGTGCAGGGGCAGGGCGTCTATGTCGGGGACACGTTGAGCGTGATGAACCCGGTGGCGGAGTGGTGGGGAGAAGGGGATAAGAAGATCTACGTGGATGGGGAGTCGTTTCCATCGCACTTCGGCACGGGGACCGAGGACTACTACGGCTATGCCTGGTGCTCAAACCAGGTGTTCCAGCATCCCTTCCACTCGCAGACCCGATGCGATGGCGGTGAGCATGGCAACAACTGGGGGCACAGCACGGTGTCGCGCGTGCGGATGCTGGATGCGATTCCCTTCGAGCGATCGCTGAAGATGGACATGGAGCTGTGGCACTGGCGCGAGTGCGAGGTGGGGTACGCGGCGGCGGTGTTCTTTTACGCGCGGCCGGGGGCGATGCACAATCGGCCGGCGCTCCCGGAGGAGGCGCGCAAGCCAATTCCGCAGCCGCCGCCCTTGCCGCCGCCGTTTCGCATCGAGGGCGCGATCGAGTGCGAAGCGCTGAAGGTGGTCGGCAGGAGCGAGGACCTGCCGGTGGTGGTGCAGGACATGCGCGGCTTTGGAGCCGGCAAGTGGAGCGGTGAGAAGCACCTGTGGGTGCAGGGCAGGCGAGCCGGAGATTTCGTGGAACTTGAGATTCCGGCGGAGGGTCGCCGCGCGGTGACGGTGCATGCGACGCGGAGCTGGGATTACGGGGTGGTGCGGTTCAGCGTCAACGGCGAAGCGTCGCCGGTGGGCGAGGTGGACCTGTTCAGCGGCTCGCGGGGTCGCTGCACGCCCTCCGGGGGGGCATTGAATCTGGGGACCTTTACGCCCGATCAGGGGCGGCTCGTGCTCCGGGCGGAGGTTGTCAGGAAGAGTCCGAACGCATCGCCCCCCGGCACGTTTTTCGGGCTCGACTGCGTGGTGCTTTCGCCCGCGCCGGCCCATGAATCGACGCCCACCGATCGCTAAGGCGCCGGGAGATTCAGGGCGTCCCTGCTCATCGGCATCTCGAAACGGTCCCGTGTGCGGGTATACACCGGGCCGCCCATGCGGCCGATCGCCCGGAGCTTCTCGGGATCGATGTGGTAGCGGTCGTTGATGAGGTCGTCGCGGACGTAGAGGTGCACCACCTCCCCGACGACGATGTTCCCGCCCCGATCCCCGCCGGGATTCAGCCGGAGGATCTCCCGCGTCCGGCACTCGAACGCGACGGGCGATTCAAGGACGCGGGGCGGCCGGACGCGGACGCTGGGCGTTTGGGTGAGGCCCACCAGGTCGAACTCGGACTCGCCGTAGGGCAGGACCTCGGAGGCCGCGGCCACCTGCCGCGCGTACTCCTCGGTCGCGACATTCACGACAAACTCGCCGACGCCGCCGCGCTCCGTGAACTCGGCGTTGCGGAGCGAATCCTTCTCCCGCCCGTCCGGGTGGTTGGCGGGGCAGAAGAGGAGCGTCATCGGGTTCGAGCCGATGCCGCTGAAGAAGCTGAAGGGCGCGAGGTTCGGGAGGCCGCCGGGGGAGATCGTCGAGACAAAGGCGATCGGGCGGGGGACGATGCCGCCGATCAGCAGCTTGTAGCGGTCAGGGATGGAGAGCGATGCCGGCTCGACTTCCATGGGCGGAGTCTAGCGTGGCGCTGCCTGCCTCCCTCCGGTCCACGAAGTCCCGGATCATGCGGACGCACTCGCGCGGGGTCTCGATGTGCGGGGAGTGCATGACGGCCGGCAGGCAGACCAGCTCCGCCCCCGGGATCTCGGCGGCCAGCTTGTACCCCATGGAGACGGGGAGCGTCTCGTCACGGCGCCCCCAGAGGATCAGGGCGGGGAGCTCCACACGGCAGTAGCTTCCCTCCAGCGGCTCGATGGCCTCCCAGTCGGGGCGCTCGGATCGCCAGGGGACGGCCTGGGTGAGCATCGCCTGGGCGGCCCGGCGCCGGGCATCGTCCCGCATGTACGCAAGACGGGTATCCGCCTCCTCGCGCAGGGCCCGCTCGGGGTTGCACATCGAGGCGAGCGTGGCGTCCGCCACTCTTCGCTTCAGCACCCCGGAGGCGTCGGCCAGCGCGATCTCCGCGGAGGACACCTCGGCGATCCTGCGGAAGGTGGGATCGGGCTTGACGACGTTGACATCCATCGGCGACATCAGGACCAGGCCGTCGACGCGCGACAGGACATCCCGGTGCTCGATCGCGCACTCCTCGTCGCAGAACATCCGCAGGGTCACCGCGCCCCCGAGCGAGTGGGCCACGAGCGTCACCGAGCGCGCGGGGGCGCCGGCCCGCTCGCGCGCCTCCAGCCGGGCCCCGAGCGCCTCGAGCACGCGCCCGGCCATCGCCCCCGGCGAGTAGCCGCCCGCCCGGAGCTTGGCCGGGTCGGGCTTGTCGCTGTCGCCGCAGCCCGGCAGGTCCACGAGCATCAGGTCGTAGCTCTGCGCGAGGTCCCCCGCGACGAAACGCCACGCCTCGTGGTCCGAGAGCACGCCGTGGATGAACACGAGCACGCGGTCCCGCGTGCCCGCGCCGATCTCGTGCACGGCGATGCGCACACCGTCATCGCCCGTGGGCACCAGCGTCGTGTGGTTGGGGAAGGCCCGCGTGCGGCCCTTGAGCTCCACCAGTTCCGGCACCTCATCCTCGGAGACCAGGCGCGAATAGCTGCCGGTCCCGCACCCCGGGGCTCCGGCAAGGGCCAGCATCAGCACGAGGCCAAGGAGCAGTCGCATCGATCGCGTCCGACCAGGGAGACATTGGGGGCCCGCCGCCGGGCTCGTGGCTACCACGGTATCGGCCGCGGGGGCGGCGGGCTTGAGGTCCGCCGCTCAACCCCTGCGGCTCTTAATCCGCCCCTGCAGCCGCTTGGGCGGCAGCTTGGTCGGAACAAGCCCGCCGGGGAACTTGGTCGCGTCCGGGCGGGCCTCCGGGGCGCCGGCCGCGGGGGCGGTCCCGGCTCCGCCCACCACGGGCAGGTCGGGCGTCTTGAGGCGGCTGGGCTTCTCCGCGAGCTTGGCCCGGCGCTCCTGGTCGCGGCGGAGGCTCTCCGGGAGCGGGCCGGGCTCGAAGTCCGGGTAATCGAGCTTGGGCACCTCGGCGTTGATGAGCTGCTCGATCTGGGTGAGCAGCGGCCCTTGCTCGGGCGTCACGAAGCTCCACGCGATGCCCCCGCGCCCGGCCCGGGCCGTGCGCCCGATCCGGTGGACGTAGAGCTCCACATCGTCGGGCAGGTCGTAGTTGATCACGTGCGTGATCCCCTCGACGTCGATGCCGCGGCTCGCGAGGTCGCTGGCGAGCAGCACCTCGAGGTTCCCGGCGCGCAGCTTCTCCATGATCTGGTTGCGCTTGCTCTGGGTAAGGTCGGCGTGGATGGCGTGGGCGTCGATGCCCTTGTCCTGCAGGTACTTCTCCAGTTCGTCGCAGACCCTCTTCAGCCGGCAGAAGACGACCGT
>JAEYVB010000209.1 GCA_023429345.1 Planctomycetota bacterium | reverse complement strand
ACTTCGAGCAGCACTGGGAGGTGCTGCTGGCGCACCTGGTCCTCTTCCGCTACTCCTACCCCACGGAGCGGGCGATCATCCCCGACTGGGTGATGGACGAGCTCCTCAACCGCCTGGAGCTCCAGCGGCAGCTGCCCCTCCCCCTCAAGAACCCCTGCCGCGGCCGCCTCTTCTCCCGGCCCGACTACGAGGTGGATGTCAAGCACTGGGGCTTCGCCGATATCGGCGATGACCACTTCCCCGAGGTAGCGCGGGCGGCAGCGCCCCCGCACCAGACCCCGGCGAAGCCGCCGCGCTCCCCGGACACGCACGGCCGGAAGAAGTGAATGGGCCCGCGCCCCCCGACGCCCGATCCTGCCCCCGCATCGTCCACGCCGACGGGCGCAGCCCGCGCGCTGCGCATCGCCGCGGTGGGCGACCTGCACATCCACAAGACGCCGCGCACGCCCGAGGATGAGCCCCGCCCGCTGCTGGCGGAGATGGCCCGCCGCGCCGATGTGCTCCTGCTCGCGGGGGACCTCACCGGCTCGGGCCTGCCCGAGGAGGCGGCGCGGCTCGCGGGAGAGATCGCCGCGGCCAACCTGCGCATCCCCGTGCTGGCGGTCCTGGGCAACCACGATGTGCACGCCGGGCACGCCGAGGAGGTGCGGGCAGCGCTGCGCAGCGCCGGCGTGCGCTTCCTCGACGAGGAGAGCGTCGAGGTCCGGGGGGATGGGGGGGAAGAAGGCGAGCGGGGTGTCGGCTTCGCGGGGGTGAAAGGCTTCGGCGGGGGCTTCGGGGACCGCATGCTGGCGCCCTTCGGCGAGGGGGCGATGAAGGCCTTCGCGACGGCGGCGGTGAGCGAGGCCCTCGCCCTCGAGAGCGCCCTCAAGAGCCTGTCCACGCCGCGGCGGGTGGTGGTGCTGCACTACGCCCCCATCCCCGAGACCGTGCGCGGCGAGCCGCCGGAGATCTACCCCTTCCTGGGGTGCTCGCGCCTGGCGGAGGTGATCGACCGCTTCGCCGTGGCGGCGGTCTTCCACGGGCACGCCCACCACGGCTCCCCGCGCGGGGCGACACCCCGGGGGACCCCGGTGTACAACGTCTCGATCGACCTCCTGCGGCGGGTGGGCCCCACCCCCTACGTGGTGGTGGAGGTGCCCCTCGGCAGCCCCGATGCCGATCCCGGCGGCGGCAGCGCCGAAACTGCGCGGCCCTGACCGGCCCCGCCGGGCCCCACCCCCCGCCCCCCCGGCGCAGAACCCGCGCAGCACGCACCCGGCCCTGCTCCGCGGGACCCCGGATACGAGCCGCTCGTACCCTGCGCCCAGCCGCTCGTGCCCTGCGCCCAGCCGTTCGTACCCTGCGCCCAGCGGCTCGTACCCTGCGCCCAGCGGCTCGTACCCTGCGCCCAGCCGCTCGTACCCTGCGCCCAGCCGCTCGTACCCTGCGCCCAGCGGCTCGTACCCTGCGCCCAGCGGCTCGTACCCTGCGCCCAGCGGCTCGTGCCCTGCGCCCAGCGGCTCGTGCCCTGCACCCAGCCGCTCGTACCCTGCGACCAGCGGCTCGTGCCCTGCGCCCAGCCGCTCGTACCCTGCGCCCAGCCGTTCGTACCCTGCGCCCAGCGGCTGGTATCAGGGCACGGGAGGGCCGTACCCGCGCCCCGGGGGCGCGGGGGCTGCGCTCCGGCGCGGGCGGCCGCAGCGCGGGGGGGCGGATGCCGGTTCTTTCCGGACCGTGGCGCAGCGCGGCCGCGCGGCGTCCTACATCGCCCCGCCGTCGAAGAGGATGCGCTGGCGGGCGCGGCGGGGGTCGGGCTCGGGGACCGCGCTGAGGAGGCTCTGGGTGTACTTGTGCTGCGCCCCGCCCAGGATCTGCTCGCGGGGGCCCTCCTCGACGATCCTGCCCCGGTACATCACGGCGATGCGGCGGCAGATATGGCCGATCACCGCCATGTCGTGGCTGATGAAGAGGTAGCTGAGGCCGAACTCGCTCTGGAGGTCCGCCAGGAGGTTGATGATCTGGGCCTGGATGGAGACATCCAGGGCGCTGGTGGGCTCATCGCAGACGATGAAGCGGGGCTCGAGGGCCAGGGCGCGGGCGATGCCGATCCGCTGCCGCTGCCCCCCCGAGAACTCGTGGGGGTAGCGGTCGGCGGCGGCCCTGGGCATGCCGCAGCGGACGAGCAGCGTCTCGACCTTGTCGCGGAGCTGGTCGCGCTCCTTGACGAGGCCGTGGACGACCAAAGGCTCGCCGATGATGGAGGCGACCCGCATCCGCGGGTTCAAAGAGCCCGCGGGGTCCTGGAAGATGATCTGCATCTGGCGGCGGAGGGCCTTGAGCCGGGCGCCGTGCGCGGCCAGGACATCCTGGCCGTCGAAGGTGACGCTGCCGGAGGTGGGCGGGATGAGCTTGAGGATGGAGCGGCCGACGGTGGTCTTGCCGCACCCCGACTCGCCGACCAGGCCCAGGGTCTCGCCGCGGCCGATGTCGAAGCTGACGCCGTCGACCGCGCGCACGTGCCCCGTCACCCGCTGGAGGAGCCCGGTGCGGATGGGGAAGTGCGTGTGCAGGTCCTTGACGCGGAGCAGGGTGTCCTGCCCCGCATCGTCCTGCCGGGCTCGGGGCGTGGGCGCGGTCGCGGTGGTCATGGGCGGGATCGTACCGGCCCGGCGCTTCCCCGGCACCGCCGCGCCCCGCTGGAGGCCCCCGCAGCCCCGCGTCAGGTCACCGCGCCGATCCCGAAGACCAGCATCAGGAACAGGATGACCGCGAGAATGAGGAAGATGCCGAAGATCACCTTGGCGATGGTGGCAGCGCCCTTGGCGATCCCGGTGAATCCCAGCGCCCCGGCGACAATGGCGACGATCAGCGCGACGATGGCCCACGTGAGCATGGTGCAAACCCCCCTTGTGGCGGGATGCTACCCGCGCTCTGGGCCCCCCGCCGCGGCGGCCCGGCCGCATGAATCACCCGGCGGCCCGGCCCGGTGAGCCCCAAGCCCGGCCCGGTGAGCACGGACCGGAACCCGGTCAGGCGGTCGCCGGCAGCAGCCGCCCGGTGGTGGTGGGCCGGAGGGGGAAGGCGGCCGCGGTGTCGCGGAGGTCGGCGAGCGTGACGCGGTTGATGCGGTCGAGCTCTTCCTCCAGGGGTGTGTAGCGGCCGAGGTAGGTCCAGAGGCGGCCGATCCGCTGCATGCGGTCCGCGGGTCGCTCGCCCCCGAGGGTGACGCTGGTGGCCAGCTTGCTGCGGAGGCGCTCGAGGTCATCCTCGGCGAGGGAGTCGAGCAGGCCCGCGAGCTCGCGCTCGACGGCGGCCCAGATCTCGTCCGCGCGCTCGGGGTCGCCGGAGGCAAAGAGGTAGAAGTCCCCCGCGCCGTCGTGCGGGTCGTACCCGGCCTGGGCCTCCTCGGCGAGGCCGGTCTCGATG
>JAEYVB010000204.1 GCA_023429345.1 Planctomycetota bacterium | reverse complement strand
GCCCTTCATCGCGGACCCGGCCGCCCGTTCCCCTCGGGATGAGCAGTCCGTGCAGGGCGATATCAATAAGATCGTCGGCCCGCGTGATGAGCGGGCGCGTCTCCCCCGCGAAGTACGCGGTGAGGATAGCGCCGTACAGCAGGTCGCCCACCACTGTAAACGGTCGGTCGGGCGGCATGCGCCGGATGAGCCCATCGTCCATCATGCGTTCGAAGCGTCGCCGCCATTGTGCGGCGTGCGCCCGCCTGTGAGAGAAGTAGGTGGACGCTCTCGCATCCTTCAATTCGGTCCGCTCCTGCACGATGAGCGCCACATAATCCGGGTGCTCGTCAAAGAATGAGAGGAACTCCCGGATCCCCCGGCTCAGCCATTCCACCGGGTCCGAAGGCGCACCCTCGACTCGATCCAAAAGCTCCGCGATGACCAGGCGCGTGGCCGCCGCGAAGAGGTCCTGCTTCGTCGGGAAGTACCGGTACAGCGTGCCCTTGGCGCAACCGAGGTCGTGCGCGACCTGCTCCAGGTCTGTCCCGCGGTATCCGAAATGGGCGAAGTGGCGGATGGCGCTGCGCACGATCTCCTCACGGCGGCGGGTGGTACGTTCGTCGTCCCGTGGGCGGCCGCGCGGGCGCTTCGCAGATGGGCGGGTCGGTTTGGGCATAAGGTGACTGGCTAGTCACAATATTCAGAGACGGGTGTGAATTCCACCCGCCCACGCCCTCATGGCCTTCCGTTGATCTTCGACTCTATTGCCCGACCACCCGTCGCAACGCTTCGAACCCCGACCGCAGCTCCTCGGTGTCTGCGTTGCACAGGGTGATGTGGCCGAGCTTGCGCCCGCGCCGCGGCGATTTCCCGTAGAGGTGGATGTGGCAATCCGGGATGGCCAAAAGCTCCGGCAGTGGGGGGGCGGAGCCGATCAGGTTCAGCATGGCCGAGCAGCCGACGGCGCGCGTGCTCCCCAGCGGGAGGCCCAGCACCGCGCGAAGGTGGTTTTCGAACTGGCTGGTGGCCGCGCCCTCGATCGTCCAGTGCCCGGAGTTGTGGACGCGGGGGGCCATCTCGTTGGCCAGGAGCCGGTCGCCGACCTGGAAGAGCTCGATCGCGAGCAGGCCAACGTAGCCAAGCTCCTCAAGCACCGCGCGGGCGATCGTCTCGGCCTGTTCCTGCAGTCCGGGCGAGAGCGCCGGCGCTGGGGCGATCGACACCCTCAGGATGCCCCCCGCGTGCTCGTTCTGGACCAGCGGGTAGAACGCGATGTCGCCGGTAAGCGACCTCGCCGAGAGGATCGAAAGCTCACGGTCGAACCGCACGAACGACTCCAGGATCAGCGGCGAATCCCCCGCCCCGAGCGCTTCCCAGGCCGCCGCGACATCGTCCGGCGAGCGCAGCACCGCCTGGCCCTTGCCGTCGTACCCCATCCGGCGCGTCTTGAGGACCGAAGGCAGCCCCGCCGCGGCCACCGCGAGCGTCAGCTCCTCGCGCGAGGTCACGTTGAAGAAGTCAGGCGTCGCGATCCCCAGGCGTGCGAAGAGCGATTTCTCGTTCAGTCGATCCTGCGCGACCGCCAGCGCACGGCTCGGGGGGAACACCGGCAGGCGGCCCTCCAGGTACTGGGCCGCCGCCACGGGCACGTTCTCGAACTCGTAGGTCACCGCGGCGCACCCCGCGGCGAGGCGATCGAGGTCCGCCTCACTCTCGAACTCGCCCGTGATCAGCTCCGCGACCTGCCCCGCGGGCGCGGCGTCGTTGTCGAGGAAGCGGAACGAGAGGCCCAGGGGATACCCCGCCAGCGCCAGCATGCGTCCGAGCTGGCCCCCTCCGAGCACGCCGACTTTCACTTCGTGGATCCCGGGCGAGGACCGGATCCCTGGCGCGGATCGGGATTCTCAAGCACGCCCCGCGTCTGCTCCGCGCGGTGCTTCCGGACCGCCTCGCGGAACTGGGCGTGCTTGTTTCCCAAAATCGACGCCGCGAGCAGCGCCGCGTTGATTGCTCCCGCCCTGCCGATCGCCATCGTTCCCACCGGGATGCCGCCCGGCATCTGGACGATCGAGAGCAGCGAGTCCATCCCTTGGAGGGCCTTGGACTGCACGGGCACCCCCAGCACCGGGAGGATTGTCTTGGATGCCGCCATGCCCGGCAGGTGCGCAGCGCCCCCGGCGCCCGCGATAATCACCTCGATGCCGCGGCCCTCCGCCCCCGCGGCGTATTCAAAGAGCAGGTCGGGCGTGCGGTGCGCCGAAACGACCCGTACTTCGTGCGGGACGCCGAGCAAGGCCAACACCTCCGCCGCGTGGGACATGGTCTCCCAGTCCGACGAGGAGCCCATGATGATGCCGACCAGGGGGTTCATGCGTGCAAGCGTACAGCCGCCGGAGCCCTTACGCCACGGCGGCGGCGGGCTCTCCCATCACTCGTCGAAGCCGGCTCCGCAGGGCCACCCCCAGCATCTCGAGATGAGCGGCGGTGTGCTCGGCGCTCACGGAAACCCGGAAATACAGCGGCGCCGGCCCGTTCGCGTAGGTGATGAGGGGGACCAGGATCCCGGCCTCCATCATCTCCTGGTGCAGCCGCCGCATCTGGTTCTCGGTCCCGATGGTGAAAGCAAAGATGGGGCTGGTGGTCTGGACCGCCGCGATGCCGGCATCGGCCAGGATCTCCGCCAGGTGGGCCGTGTTCTCCCGGAGCCGCCGGACCCGTTGGGGCTCCCGCTCGACGATCGCGAGCGCTTCGATCGCGCCGCTGATGACCGCCGGCGAGGTCGGCGTGGTGCCCACGTACGCGTTCCCGCGCTCGCGCACCGCCTCGCAGAGCGGCTTTGTTCCGGCGATGACCCCGCCGTGGCACCCCAGCCCCTTCGCCAGCGTGGTCGTGATGACAACCCGCGGATCGCGCACGCCGCTGAGGGCGACCGAGCCCTTCCCCGCATCCCCCAGCACGCAGAAGCCGTGGCAGTCGTCGACCACCAGCAGGCCGTTGCGCGCGGGCAGGGCCTCGAGCAACCCGCGGACCGGCGCGAGGCTCCCCTCGGCCGCAAAGACGCCGTCGGTGAAGATCGCGATGCCGCCCTCGGGGCGCCTGGCCAGTTCGTGCTCCACGATCCGGGCCGCGCCCGCCGCGTCCAGATGGTCAAACTCGACCAGGTTCATCTTCGCGCAGGAGATCGACTCGCGGATGCTGCGGTGCGACATCCGGTCGACCAGGGCCACGCGGTAATCCCTCCCCAGCGCCTGGCAGAGCGCGAGGTTGGCCGTGTACCCGTCGGGCACGACGACGGCCGCCTCCGTCTCCAGGAAGCGCGCGAGCTCGAGCTCCAGCGTGTCGTGCGCCAGCGTATTGCCCGTCGTCTCCCTTGAGGCCGATGTCGAGAGCCCGTACACGCTCAGTGCCTTGGCGACCGCGCTCAGCACATCCGGATGGTGCGCCAGCCCGAGGTAGTTGCAGCCCCCGAAGGA
>JAEYVB010000099.1 GCA_023429345.1 Planctomycetota bacterium | reverse complement strand
GCGCTCACACGCCGCGGCCGCTTCTTTTTTGGGGTCCTCAGCCGGCCAGAGCGCGCCACCCGCCGCCGAACCGGCGGGGCGATCTCAGGGGCGGGAGGCTGAGCGCGGCGAGCGCGAGGCCGACGGCGACGCTGTTGATCGCGGCATCGACGGGGGAGCGCAGCACCCACGGGGCGAGCACCAGCCACGAGGCGAAGCCCAGGTTCAGCCAGCGGAGCCCGGCGAGGACAGCCCACGCCGCGCAGATCGAGACCGAGGCGATGAGCGGCCCCGCGATCCGGTCGCTGGTGTCGGCGGCGCCGGAGTATCCGATGACGGCGGGCGCGGCCATGAGCCACACGCCCAGGGCGGCGCTCAGCCACCGCGCGGCCGTCCCGGTCCAGCGCGGCAGGGGGCGGCCGCTCACGCCATCCCCCAGAAGGCCCGCCAGAGGGACTTTCCCTCCGAGCGCGTCCGCCGGAGGTGCTGCAGGCTGGCGAGCACCTCGTCCATGGCCGGGCCGATCATGACCACGCTGATCACGGCCGTGGCGAGGCAGAGCGTGCACCACGAGTCGTACAGCACCGGCTGGGCGATTACCAGGGCGATGCTGATCGCGCCGAGGGGACCCACGAACACGCCAAAGAGGAGGACGATCCAGGGCATGGTGCGCCACCGGGCACGTCCGCCGATCGCGCCCGCGACGGCATCGGCGAGGTAGCCCAACGCTCCGAGGAACGCGTCCGGGACGGGCAGGAGTTTCGAGAGGGGGGACTCGAGGATGGTCTCGGTCTGCTCGCCGAAGAACGGGTCCCAGGCGTTCCTGATCCAGCCCAACTGGTAGGCCGCGAGATACATCGCCATCGCGAAGCCGACAACGGCAGCGCCGATGATCGGAAAGCGCTGCGGCCAGCTCGCGGGGTTGTAGTCCCATCCCGGCGGGATCTCGGCGCTCGTTCCCGGCTCCCCCATGCCCATCCTATCCGGCGTGCCAGGACGGAAGATGGAAGGAACCCGGCGCTTCACGGTCCGGACCCCTACGCTGGACCATGGCAAGCCGGGCCGACATCGCGTCCGTGGAGCTCGTGGTGGGCATGGAGGTTCACGTCGAGCTCGCCACGCGCAGCAAGATGTTCAGCCGCGCCCCCAGCCCGGCGCACGCCGCGGCGGGCGAGCCGGGGCCCAACTCGCTCATAGACCCGGTGGTGCTCGGGCTGCCGGGCGCTTTGCCGGTGATGAATCGGGCGGCGGTCGAGATGGCGATGATGGTTGGGATGGCCCTTCGGTGCTCGGTCGCGACGCTGAGCCGGTGGGACCGCAAGGGCTATTTTTACCCGGACCTCCCCAAGGGCTACCAGATCAGCCAGTACGACCTGCCGCTGTGCTTCGACGGCTCGGTCGAGGTCCCGGCGATGGACGAGCGCGGGCAGATCGACCCGGGAGCACCGACGACGACGATCGGCATCATCCGGGCGCACCTGGAGGAGGATGCCGGGAAGCTGCTGCACGAGGCGCCGGGGGGCGCGCCCATTGAGTTCTCGATCGTGGACTACAACCGCGCGGGGACGCCGCTGCTCGAGATCGTCACGCGCCCGGACTTCCGCACCGCGGACCAGGTCGTGAGCTTCGCCCGCATGCTGCGGACCATCTGCCGGTTCCTGGGCGTCAGCGAGGGGGTGATGCAGAAGGGGCACATGCGCTTCGAGCCCAACATCAACACCGTGCTCACGCTCGCGGACGGCCGCCTCGTCAAGACGCCCATCACCGAGATCAAGAACCTCAACAGCTTCAAGTCGCTTCGCGCTGCGATTGAGCACGAGCTCTGCGAGCAGCCGCGGCGGTGGCTGGAGGATGGCCGCGAGATGGCCCCGGGAGGCAAGACGACCCGCGGCTGGGACGATGCCGCCGGGGTGACGTTCCCGCAGCGGGAGAAGGAAGAGGCGAGCGACTACCGCTACTTTCCCGACCCGGATCTTCCGCCCGTGGCGGTGGGGGAGGCGTGGCGCGAGCAAGTGCGGTCGCGGATCCCGGAGCTGCCGCTCCCGCGGCTCCGGCGGTACGTCGCGGAGTACGACCTCGATGTGAAGGAGGCGGCAGCGCTGGTCGGCGAACGGGATGTGTGCATGCTCTACGAGGGGGCCATCCTCGAGCTGAACGCGCACGGCATCGGGGGGAACCGGGCCGGGCGGATCGCGGCCAACTACCTTCTGCAGAATCTCGCCAAACGGGCCAACGAGCGCGGCGTGCTCGCCAGCGAGCTGGGCATCTCCGCGGCGCAGATCGCCGGGATCGGACGCCTGCGCGAGGAGGGCGCGATCAACGCGGGGGCCGCAGATGAGCTTTTCGGGCTGTTGATGGAGCCGGCGCACGCCGGCGCGGACCCCGCGTCGCTCGCGCAGGAGCGCGGCATGATGACCGTCCGGGATGAGGCGGCGATCGAGGGGTGGATCGAACAGGCGATTGCGGCGCACACGAAGGCGGCGGAGGATGTGCGGGCCGGGAAAGTGGCGGCCGCGGGTCGGCTGGTGGGCGAGGTGATGAAGCTCTCGGGCGGGACGGCGGACGCCGCGGACATCCGGGCCCGCATCCTGAAAGAACTGAACCCCTGAGGCTTCAGCTTTCAGGCATCGCTGGCCCCTGGCTCTCCGCGGGCGGCGGTGAGCCCTGGATGGCGGCGACGATCTTGTCCGCATGCGCGTGGCAGTTCTCGATGAAGGTGCGGAAGCGGAACTGCGTGCCGGCGGAGGCGGTCCCGGCGACGAAGAGGCCGGGGATGTTGGTCTCCATCGTGCGCGGGTTGTGCTGGGGGGCGCGGCCCTCGCCGACGAGCTCGACGCCGGCGGATTCCAGCAGCCGCGGGTCCATCTCGTACCCGGTGAGGAGCAGCACCTCATCCGCGGGGTGCTCGGTTGCTTCGCCCCCGCCCGCGGGCGCCAGCAGCACGGCCGCGGGGGTGATCTCGCGGGCGACCGTGCCGGGGAGCCACTCGATTGCGCCCGTCTTGATCAGGTGGCGGATTTCGGGCAGCAGCCAGTACTTGATCCGCTCGGCGTCGAAGTCGGCGCGGCGGTAGCTCATGGTGACGGTGGTCCCGACGCGGTGGAGCCGGATGGCGGCCTCGACCGCGGAGTTGCGCCCGCCGACGATGAGGATGCGCCGCCCGAAGTAGTGGTGGGGCTCGCGGAAGTAATGGCTCACGTGCGGCAGGTCCTCGCCGGGTATGTTCAGCAGCCGCGGCCGGTGCATGTCCCCGATCGCGACGACGACCTGGGATGCCCCGTACTTCCGCTCGGTCCCCCGCGCCATGGCGGTCACGAGGAAGCCGCGGCCAGCGCCGCGCGGCTCGATCGCGATCACCCGCTCGCCGGTGCGGACCTTGAGGCCGAACTGCTGGACGACCGACCGCAGGTACGCCAGGTATTCCTCTCGGCTGGCCTTGTCCTGGTTCGCGGTGATCACCGGCACGCCGGAGATGCCGATCCGCTCCGGCGAGGAGAAGAAGCGCGTCCCGGGCGCCCACCACTCGATCGTCGAGCCGATCTGCCCCGCATCCACGTGCAGGTACTCGAGCCCCGAGCGCTTCAGCGCGGCCGCGACCTCCAGCCCGATGGGACCCGCCCCGACGACCAGGACTTCGGTGTTCTCCATTCTGCAAGCCTAGCCGGGGGATCGGGGGATCCGCCCCCGGCGGACGCGCCCGATGAACCCCGGGATCCGGGTATGCTGGGGGGATGCTCCGGATGCTGCTGCTCGGGATCGTTGCGGGACTCCTCGCCGGGTGCGCGGGCGTGCGGGTGGGGGAGCGGCTGCCGCGGCGCGGCGATGAGATCATGATCGCGGGCCAG